>JAQGHH010000357.1 GCA_028288945.1 Phycisphaerales bacterium | reverse complement strand
GGGATGCGGACTTTAACGCTCATGGTATTTCCTGCGACGCTTTCTAAAGGGCGACTCAATACGGGTTTCCAAATCAGTGGGTGGAAGTATAGCAGCGGTCATATCGGGAGTCTCTGTCGGGTATGCCTTCATCGTTTTTTTGCGATCCCGGCTTCGCTGAGGATGCTCCGCGCCCAGGCGGCGTCACCCGATTCCAGCGGCACTTCCGGCGGCTTGCTGTAATCGAGATCCAGGTCGTATCCAAACGAGTCGTACATCGTTGTCATCACCTGCTGCAAATCGAGTTCGACGTCAGGGTCTGCCTCAAGCAGCGGAATAGGAACCACGGGCAATGGCATCCGCAGTTCAATCGGCCAAACATCCGCCACAGGCCGCTGCCCGGCACGGCTGAGGATTACGAAGTAAGGACTCCCAGGCAGCGCGTCTGCCATCGGTAATCGCTCGCCGGAACGGAGCAGATCGATCTCCATCAAATGCGCCCGGCTATGCAGCAGACGGCGTCGTTTGGCGAGGTACTCTTCCCGACCTTCGCCTTTCTTATTCGTCACTGACAACACCTCAATCGCCGTCACCAGCGATCGTTCGGCCACGTCGTGAATCTCGATGGTAACCTGCGGTACTTCCTCGGGCATGACCAAGGCCAGGTGCAGCGGCGCTTCGGCCAACGCCGCACCGCCGGAGCCGGATCGCGCGGGTCGATCCGAACGAACGATGCTCACGTCCGGCGACCTTCGAGACAGGGAAGAGCCCCCAGTATTCTCGGGATCAGGCGAGGCCAGGATGTAGTTCTTCTCGGTGCGAACGACGTATTTCGGCCGCAATTTCGGCGCGAGGTATCGGGCGATCTCCACGCTCAGGTGCGTGTGCACGCTTCTCCATTCGGACCCTTCCAGGTAAGGGTCCATTCCGGGGAATGGTGATGGCATGACCGTCCTTTCGCTCGCACCCGTGGAGATTATACGCCCGCCGGAACCGCCGCGGCCTTCCGCTGCTCCGCCGCCGGCTCGTGGGGGGCCTGGCTCCGGCTTTCCAGCAGCTTGTCGAACTCCGACAGCTTCGGCTCGATCACCACCGGATACGGCAGGTCTTCCACCACCACTTCCTGCGTCTTGAGCCCGTTGCCAGTGATGCTCACCACGATCGACTCATCGCGCGGAATGCGACCCGATTCGATCAGCTTGATCGTCGCGGCGAGCGTCGTTCCGCCCGCCGGCTCGGTCCAGATGCCTTCGGTGCGGGCCAACAGTTTGATCGCGTCGATGATCTCGCGGTCGGTCGCACTCTCGCCCCAGCCGCCGGATTCCTGCACTACTTTGCACGCATAATACCCGTCGGCGGGGTTGCCGATGGCGATGCTCTTGGCGATCGTCCTGGGCTTCTGCGGCTCAATGATGTCGCTCCCTTTTTGGATGGCCGTCACCACCGGGTTGCATCCCGCGGCCTGCGCCGAATAGATCTTCGCGCCGGTGTCTTCCACGATCCCCAGCTCGATGAACTCCTTGTAGGCTTTGTGAATCTTGGGAAGGATCGTCCCGCCCGCCGTCGGCACGACGGTATGTTGCGGCAGCCGCCAGCCTAGCTGCTCCGCTATTTCAAACCCGTACGTCTTGGCGCCTTCCGTGTAATACGGCCGCAGGTTCACGTTCACGATCGCCCAGCCGTACTTGTCGGCGATCTCGGTGCACAAGCGGTTGACGTCGTCGTACGTTCCACGGATGCGCACCATGTGCGGCCCGAAAATCAGCGAGCCCAGTACTTTCCCCTGCTCCAGATCGTGCGGGATCATCACGAAGCAGCGGATGCCCGCCTGTGCCGCGTGGGCGGCGGTGGAGTTGGCAAGGTTCCCCGTGCTCGCGCAGCCGACGGTATCAAAGCCGAACTCAATCGCCTTGCTGATGGCAACCGAGACGACCCGCTCCTTGTAGGAGTATGTCGGGTAATTGCACGAATCGTCCTTGATCCACAGTTCCTTGCACCCCAGCTCCTTCGCCAGGCGACCGGCCCGCTTCAGCGGGGTGAAGCCCGAGTGGAATCCGCTCGCGGGCACTTCCACGGGAAGCAGATCCTTGTACCGCCACAAGCTCCGCGGCCCCGCCGCGATTGAGGCGCGGGTGACCTTCCCCTTCATCTTCCCGTAGTCGTACTCCACCTCGTAGGGCCCGAAGCACTGCTCGCACACATGCACGGGCGAAACCGGCACCCGATGCCCGCATTCCTTGCACTTGAGACCAAGAACATAGCTCATGACGATCTCCGGAATTGTCAGTGGTCAGTAGTCCGTTGCCAGTTGCGTGAGGGGCTCATTCACAACTGACAACGGACCACGGACAACTGACAAAAGAAAAAGCCTCTTCCGATAAGAAGAGGCTTTGGCGTCACGTGCTTGGAAGCGTCTTCTTATCTGCCCCGGCCATTCCCCGGCACACAAGCCGGTGGAAGACGGGAAGGAGTTAGCACCAAACGGTCACCCCGCGATTCTCGCGGGCATCCGCCGGTTGCTGTGGCGTCAAAGGGCCCAACCCTCAGCCACTCTGGATAAGAGCGTTATTCAGTTGTCGGCGAGGGATTGTAAAATCTGCGCCCAAGCTGTCAATGGGAAAACCGTCGCGCCCCTCCTGGCAACACCGCCAAGGCGGATTTGGACCAGACCAAAATTGCGGAGGCGCAAAATAGGCGTTGCCTATTTTCCCACAGAACCTGACAATACGCACGTATCTTAAGATGTATGTCCCGGAGAATCGGTGAACATGCTCACAGATGGCGCACAGCTTCATTCACGCATCCTGTTGTGTGACGATTCCCAAATAGAGCGCCACGCCCTCGCCCATTTCCTCCGCAACAGCGGCTTCGCCGTGGACGAGGCCGACGACGGCGACGCCGCCATCGCCCATCTCAAGGAAAAAGCCTGCGACCTGATCCTCCTCGACCTCAACATGCCCGGAGCCGATGGGTTTGCCGTGCTCGGCTATCTCCAGGAGCATCGGCGGGCGCTTCCGGTCATCTTGCTGTCAGGCATGCCGCTCAACCGCATCCAGCACAAGATGCACAACCTGCCCACTCCCGAACTGCCCCCGCTGCTGATCAAGCCCATCGACCCGGAACAGCTTCTGGGCCTCGTCGACCTCCAACTCAGCGGCGAACTCCCGAACGCCGTGGGCGACAGCGACGCCGCGAGCCTCAATCCGACCGAATAGCACCGGCCTCAGTTTTTGTTTAGCCGCCCCGCTTGCGGGGCGTTCTCCTTGCCGCGAAACGCGCATCGCAGTTCGACTGCGCTCACCGCCCGGGCTTTGTCCGCGCGACGAGATGGATTCAAGCCCCTCCCAGCGGCTTAAGCTTCTCCCCCGCCCGCATCCGATTCACGAACGTCAGCAACTCTTCATCGCGCTGGAGAAAGTCCACCAGATTGGACGTGGAGATTCCCAGCATCTCCCCCGCCTGCGACACCGACCCGCCGCTGGCTTCCAGCAGATCGACCACCAACCCCACGACCGATGGATATGCCTCATCGCGCACCGAAATCCGCAATCGCCTCCCCGGCCCGAGCATCGGCTCAAACCACGCCGGCAACTGAAATCCCTCAAACGCCACCGGGCTGCGCAGCTCCAGCGCCAGCCGCAGCCGCAGCCGCTGTAGCGCCGCCTTCCGGTTGGCCTGCTGCGACCGCGACTCCGCGGCTGTCGCACTAATCCCACTGGGCACATGCGTCACCCGTACCGCCGAGCTGGTCTTGTTCCGCTTCTGCCCCCCCGGCCCCGGCCCCCGAAACGCCTCCCACCGGCACTCCTCCAGCACCCGCTCCTCCGTCCAGTCCCGCGGATTATCCGATGTCTCAATCACATGATCTCCGAAAGGGCAGGAGCCAGTAGCCAGTAGCCAGAAGCCAGAATAGCAGGCAGTACGCAGTAGGGAGAAGCCCCGAGCCGCCACGCAGAATAGGCCACCCCTCTCCTTGCGCTCTTCTACTGGCTTCTGGCTCCTCCCCCGTCTCAGCACTCAGCACCCAGCACTGACCCCCCTCCCTTCCCCTCCGCCCGTCCACCAGTAGAATGTCGCCCGACATGGCAAGCGTCGTATTTTACTTCCAGGTCCATCAGCCGTTCCGCCTGCGGCGGTACAGCGTCTTCGACACCGACCGCCATTACTTCGACGACTACAAGAACGCCGAGACCCTCCGCAAAGTCGCCCAGAAGTGCTACATCCCGGCCAACAAGGTCCTTCTGGAAACCATCCGCGCCCACGACGGCCGCTTCCGCTGCGCCATCTCCCTCACAGGCGCAGCCCTCGAGCAGTTCCGCCAATACGTCCCCGATGCCCTCGAAGGCTTTCAGGAATTGGCCGCGACGGGCTGCGTCGAATTCCTCGACGAAACCTACCACCATTCCCTCGCATTCCTCTATTCCCGCGAGGAATTCCGCGCCCAGGTCCAGCGGCACCGCGCCCTGATCAAGGAGCTCTTCAATCAGGAGCCGCGGGTCTTCCGCAACACGGAGCTGATCTACAACAACGACCTCGCCCATTTCATCGCCCACGCCGGGTACGATGCGATCCTTACGGAGGGCGCCGACCACATCCTCGGCGCCCGCAGCCCCAACTTTGTCTATCGGCCGCCGCACGCCAACATCAAGGTCCTGCTCAAGAATTACCGCCTTAGCGATGACATCGCCTTCCGCTTCTCCAACCGCGGCTGGGAGCAGTGGCCGCTGACTGCCGAGAAGTTCGCCCTGTGGGTCAGCCAGATCAACGGCAACGGCTTCCTCTGCAACCTCTTCTTCGACTACGAAACCTTCGGCGAGCGCCACTGGGCCGACACCGGCATCTTCG
>JAQGHH010000625.1 GCA_028288945.1 Phycisphaerales bacterium | reverse complement strand
CTGGCCGCAGTTGGCGGGGCGGCATTCTGTTTCCTGGTCGCAATGAATCGCGTCCGTTAGTGGTCACGTGCCTCGATACCCCCGTCGGCGCGCCGTTACTCCGCGTCCGCCCAGACGCGCGGTGATTCGCCTTCTTCGAGGAACTCGACGTGCACGATGTTGGGGTTGCAGCAGACGGGGCAGTCTTCGACGTATTGCTGGTCGCTGCCGCCGGAGCGGTCGAGGGGAATGACGATTTGTTCGCCGCAGGTCGGGCAGGTGTACGCGCCTTCGTCCGCGGGGCGGCACTTTTTCTTCCGGCGTTTCATGGCTGCGATCATAGCGGGGCGGCTTCGCTTAGCAGGGCCTGGAGATCAAGGGCGCGCGTGTACATGGCGACGCCGCCGTCGGGGGTGCGGGGCCACCGGTGCTGGGGGCGGTCAGTGTAAAGTTCGACGCCGTTGCCGTCGGGGTCGTGGAGGTAGAGGGCTTCGCTGACGCCGTGGTCGGCTGCGCCGTCCAGCGGGATGTTCGCGGCGAGCAGTCGGCGGAGGGCGTCGGCCAGCGCGGCTCGCGTCGGATAGAGAATCGCGACGTGATACAGGCCCGTGGTGCCCGGGGCGGGCGGCGGGCCGCCGAGGCTTTCCCAAGTGTTCAGGCCAATGTGGTGGTGATATCCCCCGGCGGAGAGGAACGCCGCGCTATCGCCCCACCGCTGGGTGATCTCAAAGCCCAAAACACCCTGGTAAAACGCCAGAGCGCGGGACAGATCCGCGACTTTCAGGTGTACGTGGCCGATGCCCACTCCCGGGTCGATCGGTCGCTGCGCGTGAAGGGCGTTTGTCGGGTTGGCGGCTGTCATATTCCATTCTAGCGTCGCAATATAGGAAAGATGGCGACTCTGGGTGGGGACGATGAATCGGCTCCGATTAACTCAATTGTCTCGATTCGGCGATATTTCCTTGACAATTCCATGCGCTCCGCTTTATCTTTGCAGAGCGCTTGCAGAATCTTTGGAGGGCTCACATGTCTTGCGGGAAGTTGGAAGTTTACTTACGTGTTCTGGCGCTTGGGGTGATTGGGCTTTGCGCGCTGCCGGCTGGCAGGGCGTCGGCATCCGTCGGCGAATTGCCGGCGGTGCAGGTGACAGGTCCAGAAGGCAGCTCCACCACACCAGTTCCTTTCAAGGCCGATGGGAAAACTTTCGCTTGGCGCACCGATGCTCCCGGCTACTCGGTGAGCATGAGCGGCGACAGCGACCCGTTCATCAACTGGTCGTTTTCTGTCACCGGGCCCGGCTCGTATCACGTCCTGTTTACGGCGCCGGTCCTTCCCGGCACGTATAACAGCGTTGTCAACCAAGCCGCCGTGACTCTCTCAGATGTCGGTCTTGGTTTGAATCCGACCTCCATCAGCAACGTGTCCATTGATGGCGAGGTCCCCGTCGGTACGTCCATCCCCGCTGTTTTGCTCACCGGCGGCGCGAGCGCCCCCAATGGCGGCTTTGGCAGCACGACCTACGGGCCGAAATTTGTTAACGAGACCTTCACTTCCCCGGCGACCATGGCCGTGGCGGTGGACTTCACGCTGACCAGCCTCGATGCCGACGGCGGCGCTTCGTTTAACGGTCAGTTCGTGCTCTCCCCCACCGTGCAAAGCCCCGAGCCGGCCAGCCTCTCTCTTCTTTGCCTGGGCGCGATGGGCTTCGTCGGCATGGGCCGATCTCTCCGCCCGCGCCGTTTGGCGTAAGCTGAACTCCAACTCGCAATCAAATGAGCCCCGCCACTGCCGGCGGGGCTTTTTCTTGCGCAATTTGGTGAAAGCGATGTAGGGTGGGCGTACTCGCCCACCGTCCTCCGTGGATTGACGCGCAGACAAATGCCGGGCGAGTACGCCCACCCTACGTGGTTGAGTTGAGGGGCGCGACCTCATCCGCACTCGACATTCTGCACTCTGCCCTCTTCACTCTGCACTTATTTCTCCGCATCCTCGCGCACGCTGAATTCCAGCTTCCATCGTTGATCGCTCGTCGTGCTCACGCACCAAAGCTCGAAGGTCCCCAGTTCGGTGATCTTGGAGTGGAAGCGGACCGGGACATAGTCCTCTTCGATCTTTTCGGGTTTTGGCAAATTCGCTTCAAGCGGGTCGGTCTCGACGATCTCCCCTTCCGACCAATGCGGGATGACCTGCCCCGGCGTATCGTGCTTTCGGGCGGCGGCGCTGAAGAAACGGAACAGCGCGGGCTCGCCCACGACCAGGCCGATCTCTTCCCCCGGCACATCCGTCTCCGTCCCCTCTTCCATCCCGAAGGGGACCACGCATAGCGCCTCGAGCGGACGCGTCGCGCCCGGGATGGCGGGGCCGGAGGTTTCGATGCCGACGTAGTAGGAGCGCGCCGCGCCGCCGCGGATGCGGACGCCCCGGCCGCTCTTCGCCGCGCCGTAGTATGCCGCCCCGCGGGCGACGGCGTAGTCGTAATCGGTGTTGCCTTCCAGGACGGTCGGGGCGGATTTGTCGCCGAACCAGGACTTCATGACATCGGAAAGTTGCTCGCGGAATGCGGGGGATTTAAAGACGCCGCCGTTGAAAAGCAGGTGCGTCGGCTTCACCGCGCCGCCCGGCTCGGGGGCGTGGGTCGTGAGGAATGCGGCAAGGTGGCGCGTGACGGCGGTGTCGGCCTCGAACGGCAGGCCGATCTCGCGAAACCCAGACGCCCGCCGGCGTTCGGGCTTCTCGTCGATTTTGCACGCGGGGAAAAAGCCCTCGGCCAGAAGCGTGCGCACCGCGTCGCGGTCGAGGTCCACCGAAACCGTCCCCCCCACCAACTTGCTGCCGCGACCGAGCACCGTCACCGGATGCTTCTTGGGGCCTTTATGCCCGAGCAACGTTTCCTTCGCGGCCCGGCACGAATGCCACAGCGCGACCGACTGCCACGGGTTCAGCTCCACGCCCTTGCCGGCAAAGGCGGCGGTGGCGAAGTGGGCGAGGGCGAGGTCCATGTTGTCCCCGCCCACGAGGGTATGGTTGCCGACCGCAATCCGCCGAAGGGCGAGTTCGCCGTTCTCTTCGGTGACGCCGATCAAGGTGAAGTCAGTCGTCCCGCCCCCCACGTCGCAGACGAGCAGCGTCTCCCCGACCTTGAGCTCCTTGCGCCACGTATCGCCCCGGTCGGCCAGCCACGCGTAAAGCGCCGCCTGCGGCTCTTCCAGCAGCACCAGATCCTGCGGCAATCCCGCCTGAAGGGCCGCCTCGCGGGTCAGTTCCCGCGCGCTGGCATCGAACGAAGCCGGGACCGTCAGAACGACGTGCTGCTGCGCCAGCGGGGCGTCCGGAAACGCCGCCGACCACGTCCCGGCGAGGTGCTCCAAATATCGGCGCGACGTCTCGACCGGCGACACCTTGGGAACATCAGCCGGGGCGTTCCACGGAAGGATCGGCTGATGCCTGTCCACCCGGCTGTGCGCCAGCCACGACTTCGCCGCGGCCACCGTGCGGGTGGGCACATCCGCCGCCTGTCGCTGGGCAAGGGCCCCCACCGCATATTTGCGGCCGCGGTCCCATGGCAGATCGAGCGTGCCGCCGGCCGCTTCCTGTTCGGTGCCCAGGTAGAGAAAGGAGGGGAGCACACTACGGGGCTCCACCGTCGCCCCGGCCACAAGCTGCGGGACCGCCAGCAGTTCCACCGGCGCGTGCTCCTCCCCCAGCTTCGTGTAAGCCAGCACGCTGTTGGTGGTGCCTAGATCGATGCCAATCGCGTATTGCGCTGCCATTTCGTCCTCTAATGGGTCTGCCGTGGCGAACTTCTGTCCGACGAGTTGGGATTATACGCCCGCCCTGATGCCTACGTTATGGGCGATACCTTCGCGAGCGGCGCAGTTCAGTTGCATTCGCCCCCTTCCCGCATTCTCTACCGACGCTCGCACGCATAAGCATTGAAACCACAACCTGTTTAACCGCCCCGCTTGCCTCTTATAAGTGAAGTCGAATCACACGGCGCGTCTTCGCATCGTCAAAGAAAACGCCCCGCAAGCGGGGCGGCTAAACGGGGAAAGTTCTGCCCGACCGGGAATTGCCCGGCGTGAAGGGAAATTAAGATAGCGTCAAAGCTCCTGCGCGGCGCGGGAATTGCAAGCTGAGCCGCGGAACCAGTGGCGCAATTTTGGGACTCCGACTCGCGGGCCATCATCCAACTGCACAACGCACGGACGCACATGCTACTCCAGTCATCACCCCGCATATCGGTCATCACCCCGGCCTACCGGTCGCAGGACACGCTCCCCGCCGCCCTTTTAAGTCTGCTGGCGCAGAATGAATCGCGGTGGGAATCGATCGTCGTGGACGACGGTTCGCCGGATGAATCGGCCCGGATTGTCGAGCGCTTCGCGCGCGACGACGGGCGCTTTCGCCTGGTCCGCCAGGAAAACGCCGGCGCGTGCGCCGCCCGCAACACGGGCCTCGCCGTGGCCCGCGGCACATTCGTGGTGTTCCTGGATGCCGACGACTGGCTGGAGCCGCACGCATTGGCCGTCCTGTCGGACGCGTGCAAAGGCCGCCGACGGATTGCCGCCCACGGCCTTTTCCGCTACGCGAAGCCCGAAGGCAAGCCCACCCTCTGGACCGGCGGCAACCCGGGCGGCAAACCGCTATTCACCGCGCTCGCCTCCTCCAACATCCTTTCCGTGCCGTCCTGCGTGATGCTCCGCCGATCCGTGCTCGATGAAGTCGGCGCGTTCGACCCCTCCCTGGCCCATTGCGGCGACTGGGATCTCTGGGGCCGCGTCGCCCGGGTCGCCGGCCCCGGGCAGACCCAATACGTGGACCGTTGCGTGACCGGCTACCGCATGCGCCCGACGAGCCTGAGCCGCAGCCCGCAAACGCTGCTGCGCGACGGGACGGAAGTTCTCCGCCGGCTACACTCCCCCGACCCGCGCGTGAAGCGTCCCGCCCACGCGTTCGCGGCAGGGGATGATCCGTCGGAATTGCCGGCCCGCACCGCCGGCTTCACGCTCTACGCCGCCGGCCTTTCGCTCGCGATGGGCGACGGCGCGAAGGCCGAATCGCTCCTCGATTCGATCGACCCCTGGCCCGCCCTCATCCCAACCGACGCGGCAGGCTACCTGCTCTACGCCATGTGCTTCGCCCGTTGCCATTCCCCCCGCGAGGCCGGCGTCCTCTGGCCCGAACTCCGCGAGCCCGCCCGCGAACTCCTTGAAAAACTCGAAAGCCGCAGCCGCAAACCCGGCCTGGCTGAAAAGGTGCTAAACGCCATGAGCGAGCTAAGCGACGCGGCCATCCCGCGCGTCTGGCGACAAGTAGTCGAGCCGGTCATCGCAACCCGAAGCTGCACCGACACGCTGGCCTTCGAGTACCTGAGAAACCTGGCAAGAATGGACCACGGCAATTGGGCGGCGGGGTAGGTCTTGCTCCCTCGCCCTTCACCCGCTCTTTTCCCCCGTCCCTGCCGGGCGGGGTTTTTTGTTGCCTATTCCCGCCACCAGCAAGGGTCCTTAGCCGAGGCCAAGCAACAGCAGCAAGCGGCGGCGGGAGCAGCGGAAAGCCGCAAAGCCGAAGAAGATGCGAAATACGGGCCGCCGCCGGGCGTGAAAACTTACACGGAGCGGGCAAGAGTTTA
>JAQGHH010000343.1 GCA_028288945.1 Phycisphaerales bacterium | reverse complement strand
GCATGGCCGGCTGCCCCTGCGGCACATCGCGGAACGCGGTGCCGTCGAAGTAGGGGCCGAAGCGCTTGTCCCACGCGGTCCAGTCGAGCTTGCGCGTTTTCGGGTCCCAGATCGGCGCGCAACCAGGCGAAAGGCTGCCGTTTTGGTGGTAGGGGACGCGGTTGAGCACCGTGCGGTTTCGGTGGGCGAGGCGGTAATAATCGGCTTCATTGTCCGGCAGGCCGTAGGAGTTCATCTCCGGCAAAAAGCTCAACGATTCCGGCAAACTAAAGTCCCAGGTCGTCAGTGAGAGGGGGATGTTCAGCGTCTGCCCGCCCGCGGAAAGCGTGAGCGTGCCGAGCTCCTCTTCGGGCCTCGCGAGCTCGGACAACGGCAATTCACAGAGAATGCTGCCGGAAGTCTGGCCGGCCATGTTTTCATCGGGGTCTGGAACACTGAGGCCCTTGTCGTTTTGCCCCATCGGCAGCAACGGGTCGGGCATCGGCCCGGATTTGGAATTCACATGGCGAAAACGGAAGAACTCGGCCTGAGGCAAAGCCGCCTTATCGTGCTGCGGGAAATGCACCTCCGCTTTCAGGCCATCGACCTTCCCGCGGACGAGAATTTGGAAAGAGACCACTTCCCGCGCCGCGCCGAACAGGCGAATCCGCCTGCCGTCCCATAGATGATTGCCCGCAAGATACCCCGGCTCCTGCGGCGGGATCATCGCGCCCGTCACCGGCTGCACCTTATCGAGAGCGTCAATGATCGCGATCTCCACATCCCCGAGTTTCGGCAGCGGTGCGGCCGCTTTCAGCGGCTCGCCATTCTTCCCAGGCAGCGGGGCCAGCGTCTGTTGCGATACGACTACTTGCAATGAAGCGACCGGCGAGATGTTCCCCGCGCCGTCAATTGCCTTTACGCCGACCGCCACCGCCTGCCCCGGCCTAAGCCCCAAATCGCGCAGGTGCATCGTGACCCGCTCGCCCGTCCTGCCCGCAGCGGGAACGAGATAACGGGGGACGGGCTGGCCGTCGACGTCCACAAAAAAGCCGGCGACCCCCGCCGGTCCGGCGTCGGCGGGCGTGAGCCAGGAGACGCGCGCTTCCCCGGCGGGCAAATCTGAAATCTCAAATTTGAGATCGGTCGGGGTGGCGGGAGGCTCTGTGTCGGCTTCGCCCAAGTAGACCGTCAGGTACGGCGCGCTGGCCTTGTTGGAGTCCTTGCTATGGACGAAGCGGTTGGGGAAGCCGCGCGTCGTGAAACGTTCGCCTTCCCGCGTCCATTCGGCCCCCGTGTCATCGAACAGCAGGAACCCCGTGCTCACGCCCGCCACGCGGGCCGCGATGATCGACGGGTCGATCGCCACTTTCTGCCAACGTCCCGCGTCGGGAGGAAAGGCGTCGGCCATCCGCCAGAGCGTGCCGCCCTGGCCGAGCATCACTGAATTCAGATTGCTCCCAGGGTACGCCCACGGCACGTTCGGATGCCGGCGGCTGTTGAAGGTCGAGCTTCCCGCCTGCCGGGCGTATCCGGTGGCCGTCCCTTCCACCCACTCCGCCCCGAAGCTGCCGACCGTGACGCGGTGCAAAATTTCCGGCCCGCTGAGATGCACATGAAGCGTCGCGCCGGTGATGACGCGCCCCTTGAGCGGCGCGGGGTCGATATCGATGAGGCTCATCTCCTGGATCGATTTGAGCTTCAGTTGGCCCGACCCGCCATTGCTCCCATCCACTTCGGGGCCGACGTCGGAGAACCACGTGTCACGAGAGACGTCGGCGCGGACGGGCGTGCCGGTCGGGGCGGGGGCGGGGACGGCGGGCGGCTGGCCTGCGGCCGCCGGCTGCGCCAATAGAAGGCTGATCCCGAGCAGGCGACGACTCATTCGCAAAATGGGGCACGACGGCTTCATGGTGTTTGCTCCTGCCCGGTACTACCGGCGGCCTTGCGCGGCGTGGCGGCATCCGCCCGATTTACGCCCCTGAAAAATACCGGAGCCGAAATAAAGTGGGGTTTCCCCGACAGACGCACGACGTGCGGGGGCTATATTGCTGCCGACACTTTCTCCCCTCCGGAAGACGTCAGGCCACGAAAGCCGGCGTCTTCTTTTTCCCCATCGGATTTGGCAGAATAGGTCTGTCGTACCAGGCTGAAATGGCCGGCATGTCCGCAGTCCTAAGTAAACCAGGCGTGCATTTATGATCACAGAACAAGCCCCCGCCGCGACCACGTCTGTCGTCCACAAACCCCGCACGCTGATCGTCGAGGACGACCGCGTCAGCCGCACGGCGCTGGTGAAAATCCTCGCGCAGATGGGCCACGAGATGGACACCGCAACCACCGTCGCCGAGGGGTTATCGAAGCTGAGCCTATCTCCCGACTGCGTGCTGCTGGATTTGATGCTCCCCGACGGCAGCGGCGTAGCGCTGCTCGAGCGAATCCGCCGGGATTCGCTCCCCATCCGCGTCGGCGTCACCACCGGCACCTCCGACCGCGACATGCTCGACGCCGTCAAACTCCTCAAGCCCGACGCCCTTTTTCTCAAGCCTCTCCACCTCCCCGACATCGCCCGATGGCTCGCCCGACCGGAGTAGCGAGTGGTTCAAGGGTTCAACGTTCAAGAGTTCAAGGGTGCGGTGGGATCATCCCGCCGCGCATTGGGATTTCGTCATTCGGTTTTGATTCGGGTTTCGGCCTTCGGCTCTGAGGCTCAGGCTCGAAGAGGGATTCGGAATTCGGATTTGCCCTGATCGTCGTGCCGCCGACTCGCGCGTGAACTCCAACCCGCTATCCTGTACCATTTCCGGCGGTCCGGTCGCGGCGGCGTTGCCGGAAGGCATTTCGTAAAACCTAAGGACGAGGAACTCTCCATGCTCCGATTCGGCAAGCGCAC
>JAQGHH010000583.1 GCA_028288945.1 Phycisphaerales bacterium | reverse complement strand
GAATGCCGAGCAGTCGGCCCTTCGCCGCACCGACGCCCACGCGGAGGGAACTGCCGACCTGGGTGCCGCCCATTACTTCGCCAAGGATCGCGCCAAGGAAGGTGCCCAGGCACACGCCGAAGATCGTTCCGAGGATGGGGATGGGGAGGATCGCGGTGAAGAAGATTGCGCCGACGATGCCGCCGATGATGGCACCGATCAGGCCGCGGCGACTGGCGCCCGCGCGTTTGGCGTGCGCGCCTGCCACCACGAACTCCGCCAGTTCCGCAAGCCCGGCGATCGCGATCACCGCCACGACCGACTTGAGCCCGACGTACCGCCAGTGCGTCGCCAGGCCGTAGATAATCGTCCCGCCCACCATCATCCAAAGCCCCGGTGCCCCGACGAGGTTGATATACAATCCCGCGATCAGCACCGCGGCCAGGAGGATGTAGTAGACCCATTCGAGCATAATTTCAGTGCTGAGTGCTGAGTGCTGAGGGAAGAGGAGCCAGGAGCCAGACTATACTAGTGGGGCTGCTTTGAACTTCAGGTCCTCAGTCCTCAGTCCTCAGTCCTCAGGCCTCAGGCCTCAGTCCTCAGTCCTCCGCACACTCCCAGTTCACCGCGATCCGCGCCACTGCGTGTACCACTCTACGAGTCAGGCCCGCCAGTGCCAACCGGCCCAGGCCAGGCCGGCGAGGATGGCCAGCGTGATGACCCTTCTTATGAACCGCCGGACTCTGCGTCCCCAGAGTGCGGCACGGACGCGGCCGCGCACGTACGGCAGGACCGACTGCTCCGTCGGCCCGAGGTGCGCGTAAGCGCGCCCCAGCACCACTCCCGACTTCGCGGCCCGTCCTCCCGTGACCATGTCCAGACTCTCCGTCGCGGCTTGCAGATGCGTGCGGGCCGCGCCGGTCGAGCAGTCCATGGCTACCCCAAGTAATCGGTCATTGAGCCGCTCGCCGTGGTGGAGAATGAACGCCTCGCGCTGCTGCGCGGGGAGCTTTCGCAAGGCCATGATAAACGCCAGATACTCCGCCGGCGGCTCTTCAAGCCCCGCCGACAAAAGATCCTCCCGCGCCCCCGGCGAATCGCCATTGGCGGCAGCCGCCCGCGACGTCAGCACTGTATGGTGATAAAACCAATTCTCCGGCGACACGCCCTTCCGCCACGAAGGCAGCACCCGCAAGCTGCGGGTCAGAACTCCCGCTACCACTTGCTTCGCCACGCTCTCCCGCCCCGTCAGCCCCCGCGCGATCCGATGCACCGCCGCGTAGGAGTCCGCCAACACCGCCTCCGCCGCCGCCCGGTCAAACCGCTGCGCCCGGGCAAGAGTCTCTTCCGAAACCGCCATGGCCGCATCATACTCCAGCCCGCCGCATTCCCTGAAATGTACACTGTCCCACTGTCTCCAAATGTCGCACTTTGTCTCGGGTTACGCGAAATTGTATCTTGAAATTGCTATTTCCAATCATCAAGTCCTTGCCGGCAATGCACTTCCGTGGAAAATGGAAAATGTCGCAATGCGACATTTCACGCAAACTTAGTGCCGGATTGAACTTGCATCAATTTCGCGGGGTGCCGTTAATCACATCATATTCATTTGGCAAACTA
This sequence comes from Phycisphaerales bacterium, assembly GCA_028288945.1. Taxonomy (GTDB): domain Bacteria; phylum Planctomycetota; class Phycisphaerae; order Tepidisphaerales; family Tepidisphaeraceae; genus RYN-428. Next base: position 3,827 of record JAQGHH010000583.1, on the reverse strand, counting down.
TTTTCTTAATTGGTCGCGTCACTCTCGGACCTAGACACGGCTGCGCCGCGGCGGGCATCGGCTGGATTTAGAGTCATGGCTCCAGGGGCCACCGCGTCGAATGGTGAAACCGTGACGGTGAGACGGTGGCCGGCACCATTCCCTAGGGCACCGTTTCCTGGCTCGCCGCCCATTGGTTAGTGAGTGGTCCGGGAAGACAGTATGACCTTGGCACGTCTTAGAAGCGCGTCGTTTCTGCGATCGGTTACTGGCAGTCAATCGAGAGCCGTGGATGCGCATCGATCTTCTGTTACTGTGGAAGATGTCGTCGCATATCGAATCTTCGATTGTGCCATTTCGTGGCTGATGAACGAGGAGTTTACGATGGCGGGTCTTTTTGCGCAAGAGGATGCTTTCCGCTCATCAAACCTGGGCATCAGACAACTGATGATCGCCTTGGGGATGTTTTTCTGCGTGCATGCAGGCGGATGTGCGACATCGGGTTCCTCGCGTGGCCAAAGCGTCAGCGCGCCGACAGAAGTACACGCCGGCGGCGACAGGTCTCAGAAGGTGATGAGCGACGCCGCCCCGGCTACAACCGTGATCGATATTCCCGCAATGACCGGGCCCAATCAGGTCACGCTCAAGGGGATCGGCGCAACGGTGAATTACGTTGTTGACTGCGAGAATGGTCAAGGCAACATCACCGGCATCCGGATCAATCCGGAACGAATTGGGGTGCCCGACGCCGCCACCGAAACATCCCGGCGGCCGCTGCCGGGCCACCCCATCGATGGCCAAGTGGCCGTGGCGACCACGACGAACCATTACAGCGGCTATTGGTTTGAGGTTGAGGTTGCGATGTATGTCATTTTCGACCCATGCCCCGCGCGCCATGACGGTCGAGGTGCGCCCCGGTATGCGCTAAAGGCCAAAACGTTGCTTCATGCGAAGGACGAAATCGAGGAGAAATTCGCCCAGTTCAAGGCTGCGGCGAATGGAGCTGAAGGGAAGTGGGTGTTTCAAAAGGCGGAGCCATTGCAATCCGCGGAGGCGACATGGGCAAGTGAACCAAGCAAATTGCTGAAACTACCTGTCCAATGCAACAACTGCGCTGACCTGCCGGCGGGGCTCGAGGTTGGCATGCCGGCAGTCCTTGACGTCAAGCGGGCGTCTAGTACACGTGACGCTGCGCCGCCGGTCCGATCAGGCCCTTGATCCGTCCCGTGGCACCGTTTCAAGCAGCAAGTCCTTCATCCCAACAACGGATCCCGCCAGGCCTTTTTCATCTCGAACGGCTCTCGACCCACTTGCTTCAGTGCCCCCGGCAGTTTGAAGACATAGAGGACGCAGCCGATCAGAAGCCCCGCGGCGATCAGGACCAGGACGGCTTGAAATGCTCAGGATCTTAACGCCACTCCCGCGCGTCGTTCTTGAATTCCTGGAAGGAGAATCGTCATGTCATTCTTCTCGACGTTTTTTGGTAAAGGCGAGAATCCACCGAATGAACCGCGCATTGGTCCATCGCCATCCGATGACGGGCCGTTCATGGAGTACCCGTCGGACGATTATGACAGTTCGCTGCAAGCCATGACGTCGGCCTTGGAGCGGCTGAAGACCGGCGGCTACGGGGATCGCTGGATCACGTTCAGCGCCCAGGGAAAGGGGCACGATGAGGACAGTGACCAGTCGAAAGATGTCCAGGTCCGGGACAACACGCTCGATCTGCGGGGCCAAAAGCTCGATGTCCCGGCCCTGCTGCAATTCGGCAAACTGCAGGGACGGGTCCAGGTTCAGGTTGATTCGGAGGGGATGGTCACACTGCCGGGCACCACGCCCGAGCAGATGGCCCGATTTCTTGATGCCGTGTTTCAGAAACACTTCGGCATTCTTCCGCACGATGACGAGGACGACTACGCGGTGGGGGCCGAGTGGTAATGGTCATGCGCGGCCACGCCACCTGGCAGGGCTGACCCTACTTCGATTTCGCCGGACCATATTGGTCAATTGCTCTTCACGTCAAAGGTGAAAGGTGTCACCGCGAATCTGCACGCAAATATTCGCTTGCTTAAGGCCCGGGTACAGCTAGATTCCTTCATTACAATAAATTGCAGACCGCGCGCCTGAAGCGGACGGTCCGCTTTGGGACGCGCGCCCGATCATGAACTTTTCGTTGGAGAGCTTATGCGCAAGCGTCAAAATATTGTGGCGATGTCTCTCATATTGGCATGCGGCTTGGTCGCCCACGTTCGCGCGGCGAACCTTGTCGGAAACGCCAGCTTTGAGACCCCGCCGGTAAACAATTTCCAGTATCACCCGACATCGTCAGACTGGGTCTACAGCGCCAACGCGGGGCTCTCCACCGGCATCAATTCCGGAAACGGATTCGATATCAATGGCACGATCCCCGATGGAGGACAATTCGCCTTTGTGCAGAATGTGGGGAGCAATGTCCTGGAGAACGTAAAGTTTCCCGTGTCCGGCGACTACACCCTCACTTACTTTGCCGCCGGAAGGCGGCAGGCGGTACCGCCCACCAACTACGGCGGGGGCACGAACTTCGACGTCTTCGTCGGCGCGACTCTTATTGCGACAGGGTCGACCACGAGCGACACCCCTTTCACCCGGCGCGGGCCGGTCACGTTCTTCGAACCCGCGGGAACGTTTCCGCTCGAGTTCGAGCTGACATCGATCCCGGCGAACGCTATCAGTGATCAAAGCGTGCTGTTTGATAAGGTGTCGATTACATCGGTGCCCAAACCCTCCCCTTTAGCGCTGGTCCTCTTGGGCGGCATGGCGTTCTGCGCCCGTCCGCATTCCGCCCTGCGCCGAGTCCGGCCTTGGACGGCAATCAGGATACTTCTTTACGTCGCTGCTTTTGGCGGGTTTCTAGCGCAGTCTGGTGTGGCGGATGCGTCAATCACTTTTGACCCGTCGCCGACCATGGTTCAGGCGTCGTCGCAATTTGATAGCGTGAACGGCTACAGCCCATATTTCCTGTTCGACGGATCGATTACTCAAGCGGATTTGGGGACGACAAATAACCTGGGTAATCAATACGCCTCAAGCGGCAGCGGGAACGGCATCTATCGCGACAACGACTACAACCCCGTCGTCTCCACTTCTTACGCGGGTCCGGTTTCGGCCAACTCGTTCGTTTACGCCCAGCGGTCTGGCGCGGGGGGCGTTCAAGCGGACAAAGTCGAGCAAATTAGGATCTGGTTCACGTCATCGTTTTTCGTGCCGAGTCTCGGCGCCGGCAGCCCGGCCAATGACCCACTCCCGCCGGGAGCTCCCAACGAGATTGTAAACCTCTCCGATAAGACTGACAGCAACCTGAACGAATACAAGTTCCCGGACGGCAAAACGCGCACGTCCCAATTTGTGACGATGGAGTTCATCGGCGTGCCCGATAATGGGATCGGGTCGAACCCCGGCGGTTACGAGCTCCGGCTGACTCAAGACTCCTCCGTTACTGCTCCCGAACCAGCGTCGCTCGGCCTCCTTGCGATGAGCGGTATGGCAATACTCACCCTCTGGCGACCATCCCAAGGGACTCGGAGAAAACGCCAGACGCAATAAAGGATGGGGCGTACACCTTACCCACCCGCCCGTTTTTTCCGTCCTCAACCCCCAACCATGACCCCCCCCCCCAACAAAACACGCCCGGGTCTTTCGACCCGGGCGTTTTAGTTCTTAAAGACTTCGCGTTCCCGATCAGGTCGCGTCCGAGCCGGCTTTCGCCAGTTGGGGGGCGGCCTTTTCGGACTTGAAGGATTCGAAGTAGAGGTGCTTGTTGTTCGCGCCCTCGTCCTTCACCGTGATCTTGATCAGATCCTTTTCCTTGA
>JAQGHH010000338.1 GCA_028288945.1 Phycisphaerales bacterium | reverse complement strand
CCGCAGGACATCGAATGGGCACTGTTCGACGGGGAGCTGTATCTCCTCCAATCGCGCCCCATCACCACACTGGAAGAAGCCGAGGCCTACGAAGATGTGCTGCGCACGACGCGCCACCGCCTGCGCGAACAGATCGCGGCGGGGCGCGGCCCCTGGGCGCTGCACAACCTCGCCGAGACGCTCCCGCACCCCACGCCGCTCACGTGGAGCGTGATCGAGCGTTTCATGTCGGGCGACGGCGGCTTTGGCGCGATGTACCGGCAGGCGGGCTTCGAGCCGTCGGCGCTGGCCCGGCGCGAAGGCTTTCTCGGGCGCATCGCCGGCCGTGTCTACATGGACGCCTCCCGCGCGCCGGAGATGTTCTTCGAGGGTTTTCCGTTCGCTTATGACCTCGAAGAGCTCAAGCGCAGCCCGGACGCCTCGCAGACACCGCCCACGCTGCCGCGGGGATCATTCACCGCCCGCATGAGCGCCGCCCGGCGGCTGGGCGTGGTGAATGCGAAGTTGCAGGAACTTTCGACAGGCCTCGATCGACGATTGAGCGATGAAATATTCCCCGCGTTCGCACAGTGGGTTTCAACAGAAAAGCGCCAGGACCTCATCGGCCTTACGTCCGAGCAATTGATCGAGCTTTGGCAGCAGCGCGAGCAGAAAGTGCTGGACGAGTTCGCGCCCCAATCGCTGCTGCCGAGCCTCATCAGCGGGATGGCGCTGGGCGAATTGCGGACGTTCCTCGAAGAGAATTTCTGGGAGCAAGATCCGGACGAACTGGCGCAGCTTGTCAGTTCCGGCGGGCCGCCCAACCGCACCGTCACGGCAGACGCCGAGCTGTACGAAGTCGGATCGGGGACGCGGACGTTGGAGCGATGGGTCTCCGATCACGGCCACCGAGCGGCGGGAGAATTCGATCTGGCCGCTTTGCGTTGGCGCGAAGCGCCGGAATCGGTCGCAGAAATGGCGGCACGATTGAAGGGCGGCGACAGCCCGCTCGACCGCCATCAGCGACATTCCGCGGAGATCGCCTCACGCATCGAAATGCTCAGCGCACGCCTCCCCAGGGCCGACCGCGCGGAACTGGATCGGCGGGTGGACCTCGTTCGGCGGTACGTCGCGTTCCGCGAGGACGGCAAAGACTTCTTCATGCTCGGCTACGACCTGCTCCGCGACGTCGCGCTCGAAGCCGGTCGGCGGCTGGAGATTGGTGAAGACGTTTTCTACCTCACGCGCGAGGACCTGTTCGATTCGTTGCGGGTCGGCTTCGCTCCGCATCATCTGATGGCGCAGCGGAAGTCCGCTCACAAGGCCGAGGCGAAGGTGTCGCTGCCGCGGGTGATCGATGCGCCGGCGATCGACACGCTGGGCGAGCCGCCGGAAGTGAAATCGGCGGGGGTGTACAAGGCGTTTGCCGTTTCATCGGGCGAAGCCGCCGGCCCCGCATGGATCCGCAGATCGCCCACGGAGTCCGGAGAAATGGGCCGCGGGTACATCCTTGTCTGCCCGAGCACCGACCCGTCCTGGACGCCGCTCTTCGTGAACGCGGGGGGCCTCGTGCTTGAGTGCGGCGGAACCCTCTCGCACGGCGCGGTCGTCGCCCGCGAGATGGGCCTGCCCGCGGTCGTATTGCCCGACGCCACGCGATTATTTCAAGAGGGCGAAGCGATCCATGTTGACGGCCGGCGGGGACACGTCGTCCGCGCCGCTGACGCCAAGGCACAGGCGCAAATCGCTTCCGCCGAGGTTGATCCGCAGGACGTGCACGTCCCGCGCGAGCTGATCCCTCCGCCGCCCGGCCGGCGCGAGCGGCTCGCGGGCAGGGCGCGCAACATCCTGGCGCTGGCGTGGGCGGTCTATCTCCTGGCCGCATTCGGGCTGCCGGAGGACTGGCTCTATCAGCGGTCGCTCAGCGCCATGGACTTTTTCCTGTGGCCGATGATCCGCAACTGGGGCAAGCCGTCGACCGTCGCGGTGCTGGCCGCGGCAGTCGCCGCCCTGACCATGCTCGTGCAGCGAATCGCCACCGACAACAAGCGATTGCTTGAAGCGAAGCGGCGTGCGGCACTTCTCCAAGGACAATCTTCAAAGTTACCGAAAGATTCGCCGCGGCGAATGGCGATGACCCGCCTCGCCGCCCCGGTGCAGTTCCGCACGCTGATGGCGGCGATGGTGCCGGTGGGATTGCTGCTGGGGCCAATGGTGATGACGTTCGTCTGGCTCAAGGAGCGTGCGGCCGTCGACGCGTGGAACGCGACGCCCGACTCGACGATCAGCGTCATGGCGATGGTCGACAGCGATTACCAGGGTGAAGTGACGTTGAACGTGCCGGCGGGCCTGACGACAACCGAGAAGCTGACGAAAAAGCCCGAGCCCGTAAAGAAGACGCTGCAACGTCTCCTCGCCCTTTACAACACCCAATCGGCTGCGCCGGGCGAGGAATGGGAGTTGAAGCTTGCCCCCGACTACGGCCGGCTCACGGCCGCGGCGGACTTAAAGGCCTACCTGGATGCGGGCGTGCCGCCGCAACCGGTCAGTTGGAACGTCATTTCGCGGAAAAAACAGCGAGGACGCTATTTCCTGTCGGTGTCGGCAGAGAAGGGGCCGCCGGTGGCGCTTAACGCGGTCCTCGGCGACAAGTTCCCTCCCTCTCCCAAAGTTGCCGAGGGCTGGAAGTCGCCGATCCGGGAAATGAAAGTTGTTTACCTGGCGGGAAACGAGCATGTGGAGCCTGTGTTTCTAAAACCCTTCGCGCGGCTCGATAAATGGGAGCATTTCAGGCTCGCGCACCGGCTCGCGGAATGGGACATCGGGTGGTTGCTCTTGTACATTGCCGCGTATCTGCCGGCGCTGTTCCTGTTCCGGGCAGCCCTGCGGATTGCTTGAACAGGGTTTGTGAAGGAGTGATCGTGTTGAGAAAGATGCCGTTCGTGTTCCGCGCCCTCATTCCGTTGTGCGGCCCGCTTGTCTTCGCCGCCACGGCCAACGCCGTCATCAAAGTGGATCT
>JAQGHH010000550.1 GCA_028288945.1 Phycisphaerales bacterium | reverse complement strand
GCGGTTGATTCCCTTCCGCTCCCCACGTTTGATTCTCCCCCGCCTTTCCCGATAATCGTTCCCTCGTTGGAAAGTCTTGAGTCCGTGGTTTGGAAAGGAACAACCATTCATGCGTCGCGCGAAGATCAGCATTATCGGGGCGGGGAACGTCGGGGCCACCGCGGCACACTGGGCGGCCAGCAAGGAGCTGGGGGACATCGTTCTCGTCGATATCCCGGCGGTGGAGGGAATGCCGCAGGGCAAGGCGCTGGACCTGTACGAGTCGTCGCCGATCGAAGGCTTCGATTCGCGGATCATCGGCGCGACCAGCTACGAGCCGACTGCCAACAGCGACGTGGTTATCGTGACGGCGGGCGTGGCGCGCAAGCCGGGGATGAGCCGCGATGATTTGATCAACATCAACACGGGCATCGTGAAGACCGTCGCCGAGAACGTGGCGCGGCACTCGCCTAATGCCGTCATGATCGTCGTCAGCAACCCGCTGGACGCGATGGTGTACGTCGCGTGGAAGGCCTCGGGCTTCCCGACCAAGCGCGTGATCGGGCAGGCGGGCGTGCTCGACACGGCACGTTTCCGGTCGTTCCTCGCGCAGGAAGTCGGGTGCAGCGTGGAGGACGTGCAGGCGCTGCTCCTGGGCGGGCACGGCGACGACATGGTCCCCCTCGCGCGATATACGTTCGCCGGTGGAATCCCCATCACGCAGCTCGTGAAGAAGGACCGCCTCGAAGAGATCATCAAGCGCGCCCGCAACGGCGGGGCTGAGATCGTGCAATTGCTTAAGACGGGCAGCGCCTATTACGCTCCCGCCGCCGCCACCGTGCAGATGGCCGAGGCGGTCGTCCGCGACAAGAAGCGCATCCTCCCCTGCGCCGCCTACTGCGACAAGGAATACGGCATCGGCGGGTATTTCGTGGGCGTGCCGGTCGTGCTGGGCACGGACGGGGTTGAACGAATCATCGAGGTTGAACTGGACGCCGAAGAGCGCAAGATGTTCCAGAACAGCGTCGACCACGTGAAGGAATTGGTCAAATCAGTGAAGGTGTGAGGAGTGGATACGTGGACCTGAAACGTGCGGCGTGGGCCGTGATGCTTGGATTTGACGCAGAAGTGAGTCGCCGTGTCTTCTCACGTTCCACGCCCCACGTTCCACCCATCCGGGCTTCGGCGGGGTTTTGAAAGGGAGTACGTATGTTTGGAGCCGTGCGGGTGTGGCGGCGGGGCTTTGGGGCGTGTGCCGTGAGGTGTCTTTCCCGGCCCCTGGTCGCCGGAACAATGCTTGGTCTGGGCCTGATCGGGTGCACTTCCACCGTACGCATCGCCACGCCCGATGAGCAGCATGTCATCGACCGAAAGTACGTCGAGTACCCTTCAGACTTTGAGTTCCGGCGGTTTGCCACAGGGTTCACCGCGGCCACCGCGATGGCATTCGATAGTGACTACTCGGCCCTGTTCGTCGCGGAGGGCGAACGTGGCGAAGAGCCGCGAATCTGGCGCGTCCCCGTAAACGGCAGCAAGTTGTCGCTCGTCTATCCGGCCGGGGGCAGGCTGCCGCTGCCATTCCCAACGCCCGCCTGGCGCATGTTCGGGCCGATCGGCGGGATGGTCGTGCTCCCCGACGGAAAGATCATCGTCACCCACCGCGACGAAAATGACTTGGGCGTCATCACCGCGCTCGACCGCAAGGGCGGGCATAAGACCATCGCCGCGGGGTTCCCGACGCAGGGTGACAACGGCCTGACCGATCTCGCGGTTAACCCGCGCACCGGGGAGCTCTGGTTCGGCTGCGGTACCGCCACCAACAGCGGCGTCGTCGGCGCAGACAACTGGTCCACCGGATGGCTTCGATATCATCCCGAAGTCCACGACATCCCCTGGCGTGACATCGAGCTTCTCGGCTACAAGTTCCAATCGTTCAACCCGTTTGCCGGGATCTTCGGCCCGGGCGACGTGGCGGTGACCGCGCCGTTCCAGCCGTTCAATCAAAGCTTCGCGATCCGCGTGCCCGGCTCGCCGGTGGGCAAACCCAACGGTGCGATTTATTCCGTCTCGCCCAACGGCGGCATTCCCACGGTCAAAGCGCACGGAATTCACAACCCCCGCGGCATCGCGATTGACGACTACGGTCAGCCCTATTTCACCAGTGCCGGCATGGAGATGCGGGGCGCGCGGCCGATCAAGGACGATCCCGACGCGCTGCTGCGCCTCCCCACTTTCGTGGCCTGGTTCGGCTGGCCCGATTTCACGGCAGACCTTAATCGCGTCAGCGACCCCAAATACCAACCGCCACAGGACATGATCGCGGGGACCGGCTATCCGGAGGTGCGGCCGTTGATCGATCGGGACGCCAGCGGGGGCCTCACACCGGCTTCGCGCGAGCAGTATCTCGAAGCGGCCTTCCCGTCGCTCTCGGGCGCGGGGAAAATGGGTTTCGTCCCTCTGACCTGGCGCAAGGAATTTCAGCGGAGCATCATCGTCACCCTCAGCGGGGACCGCTCGCCGTTCGCCAGCGGCGGCATCAAGCTCCCGCGGCACGTCGGGTCCAAGATCGTCCGCGTCGACCTCGACCACCATGTCGACCTCGACCACCATGTTGTCTACGATTTCATCCGCAACACCAGCGGCCTCCCCGGAAGCAGCACGCCGGGCAGCGGCACGCCCGGCGGCCGCAACTACGACCTCATCGAACGCCCGATTGACGTAAAATTCGGCCCGGACGGCGTGATGTACATTCTGGACATGGGCCGCATGGAAGTCCGCAACGGCCGCGAACGGTATGAAACGGGGTCGGCACAGATTTACCGGCTCGTGCCGATCAATGAACCGACGACGAAGCCGAAGGGATAGCCGCCGGAAATCGGGCAGGCGGGCGAGTGGATTTCCACCTCAAATTTCAGACCCCCGAATCTTCGATTCCAAATCTGAAATTCCAGATTTGAAATCTCAAATATGAGATCTCAAATCTCAGATCTGCGTAAGCTGCGCCTCGATGTAATTCACCTGCTCGGCGATTTCCTTATCCGCCTTCGCGTCTCCGTCAACGGTGCGGACGGCGTGGAGCACGGTGGTATGATCGCGGCCGCCGAAGTACCCGCCGATTTCTTCCAGGCTGTACCGGGTATGCCGCCGGGCGAGGAACATGCACACCTGCCGGGGGAACGCGATGCTCTTGTGCCGCTTTTTACTCTGCAAATCGCTCAGGCGGACATTGTAGTATTTGGTGACGGCGTCGAAGATCTGCTGGATCGTGATCCGCTTTTGCTCGGGCGTGGCCGTCTCGCCCAGCGCCGCTTTGGCCAGTTCCAAATCGATCCGGCCGCTCTGCAATAGCCCCATCCCTTGCAGCTTGGTGATGGCCCCTTCCAACTCACGCGTGTTGTTCTCCACCTTGGCCGCGACGTAGCAGACCACGTCCTCCGGCAATGTCAGCCCACGCATCCGCGCCTTCTTTTGCAGAATCGCCACGCGCGTCTCGTAGCAGGGCTTTTCGATCCGGGCGACCAGCCCCCAATTGAAGCGGCTCACCAGCCGCTCTTCCAGCTCGGGGATTTCGCTCGGCGGGCAGTCCGCCGACAGGATGATCTGCTTGTGCTGCTGATAAAGCGTGTTGAACGTGTGAAAAAATTCCTCCTGCGTGCGGTCGCGGCCGCGGAGGAAATGGATGTCGTCGATGACCAGCACGTCCACGTGCCGGTAGCGGTGGCGGAACTGGTGCATGTCCCCGTTCTCGACCGCGAGGATGAACTGGTTGATGAACGAATCGCAGGAGAGATAGAGGATGCGCGCGTCCGGCTGGCGCTCGAGCACCTTCTGACAAACCGCTTGCAGAAGATGCGTCTTGCCGAGCCCCACGCCGCCATGAATGAACAGCGGGTTGTAGGCCTGCCCCGGCTGCTCGGCGACGGCGACGGATGCCGCGTGCGGCAGGCGGTTGCACGGGCCGGTCACGAAATTTTCAAACAAGTAATCGGGATTCAGCGGCAGCGGCTGCTCCCCTTCATTGAACACGCCGCCGCGCGGAAGATTCGGGCAGTGGAAGCTGACGGCGACGAGCCGTCCCGTCACGGATTGCGCTGCGGCGGTGAAAGGCTGCTGGCACTGGCTCTGGCAGAAGTTTAATTGGGCCGGCGTGCCGACGGTCACTTGAATCACGCCGTTGGTCAGTTGCCGCGGCACCATCTCATCAAACCAGACGCGGTTGAGGGACGGGTGCTGCCCGCGCACTTGTTGAAGCACCTGCTGCCAGACCGCCGGATCAAGGCCGGTCGGTTCCGATGCGCGACGGATCGCCTCGCGCGGCGAGGGCGTGTGGGTCGTTATCATGACGAGTCTTTTCGAGAGACGGATGCGCTCTTCGCTGTAGTCGATTATTCCCGGCGGCTGTTTACCACACCGACGGCGATTGAACAACTCTGCCGAGATACTGCGATTGGAAGGCGGACTGTAGCGAGTGGCCCGCCGTCGGACAAATTATTTTTCTGGCGCGAACAGTCGTTAGGCGTTTGTATCGGCCAAACGGCTTCGCGACTCGCACCGCAAAGTTGACGCCACGTCGCGACGAACAATTGTCGCAGTGCGTCACGGCTTTTTGGGGCGCTCGAGCCCGAGTTCCGCCATCACTTGTTGAAGGTCATTCCAGACCTGCCGCTTGGCTTCGACGTCGTTTTCTTTTTCGCGCCGCAGGATGTACGCGGGATGAAACGTCGGCATCACCTTGATCCCGCGCCACGTCTGCCACTGCCCGCGCATGCGGCTCATCGACAGTCGGCTTTGCAGCACGTACTGCGACGCGGGAAGGCCGAGCGTGACAATCACCGTGGGTCGGATGATCTCCACCTGCCGCTCCAAATATAGAGAGCACGCCGCGACTTCTTCCGGAGTCGGCGCGCGGTCCTTGGCCGGCGGCCCGGGGACAAACGCCCGGCACTTGAGTATGTTCGTGATGAACACCTGCTCGCGCGCCAGACCCATCGCGCCGATCATGCGGTTGAGCAACTCCCCCGCCGGCCCGACAAACGGCCGGCCCGTCTGGTCTTCCTTGAACCCCGGCCCTTCGCCGATGAACATCAGCCGTGCGTCGGCGTTCCCTTCGCCAAAAACCGTGCGCGAGCGGCTCTCGCACAAATGACATTTCACACAGCCGCGGACTTCGTCCG
>JAQGHH010000528.1 GCA_028288945.1 Phycisphaerales bacterium | reverse complement strand
GTCTTCTTCCCCCCGATGCGCTACTGCACCGACAACGCCGCCATGTCCGCCGGCCTGGCCAACGTCTACCACCGCGCCGGCCGCCTCAGTCCCCTGGACCTCGACGCGCTTCCCTACAGCCAGTTCGCCCGGTGATCCCCGGTGATCCATATGGAGTAAGCTCGTCCCGAGTCGTGCTTCCCGTTCGGTGAATAGTGAATCGGTGGACCAACCCGCTTGTAGCCGGGCCCGCTCACGGGGTATACCATCGCTCATGTCTAAGGCGAAAACCCACCTCAAGCGCGTTGTCGAAACATTCTGCCCGGGGTTTCTCCTCCGGCCGATGCTGACCCTCCGCGCCGCGCGCAAATACCGCGCGTATGCCGGCCGGTCGGCGGAAGACGTTTTTACCGACATCCACGACAACAACCGCTGGCGCGGCCGCCAGAGCGTCTCGGGCCAAGGCTCGGATCTGGCGCAGACCGCCACTATCCGCGGCATTCTCCCGCAGGTGGTCCGCGAACTGGGCATCCGCTCGATTCTCGACGCCCCCTGCGGCGATTTCAACTGGATGCAGCATGTAGATCTGGGCGACTGTACGTACGTCGGCGGCGACATCGTCGCGGCACTGGCCGCCAAGTGCCAGACACAGTTCGGCGGCCCCCGACGCCGCTTCATTCACCTGGACATCACGAAGGACGATCTGCCGCCCGTCGACCTGATCTTCTGCCGCGATTGCTTCATCCACCTGCCTTTGGCGCTGGTGGAAGCCGCGCTGCGAAACTTCAAGCGGTCGGGGGCGAAGTACCTGTTCACCACGACAATTCCCAATAAAAAGGTGAATTCCGACATCGTGGCCGGCGGGTATCGTCCGATCAACCTCCGGCTTCCGCCGTTCCATTTCCCGCCCCCCCTCCGCTCGATCCGCGACGACCCGCCCAGCGACCTCCTGGCCGACAACCCCGACTTCCAGCGGCACATGGAGCTGTGGGAAATAAAGGAACTGCCGGCGTCGTGAAAAGGCGTGACGGGCCTATCCCTCAACCGGCGCATTTAGTCAAAGCATCACGACTTCGCGCCGCTTTTTCACCGGTGTGAAGTGGTAGCGCGGCCGCGTCAATCACGTGCTCATGCTTGGTGCAGATCCGGCATTCAACAGCCGAGCGATTGAAACGCAACCGGTACGCGCCCATTTCACGGGAGCGAGTTTAATTGGACCTGTCCCGGTTTTCGGGTAGCGACTCCCGGTCTTCCGGTGCGTGGCGATTTAATTGGACTCGTCCCGGTTTTTCGGGTTAGAAATTGAACTCCAGCTTGAGCCAGAAGGCGTCGCCGTTGAGGCGGTTGTTGGTGGTGATGTCAGGGAGCCATTTGAACTCGACGGCGGTGTCGACGTTGCGGAGCTTTCGGCTGTAGGTGAAGACGGGGCCGATGCCCGAGGCGCGGCCTTCGGGCTTGGGGAGGAGCACGCCCGAACCTCGGTCGCGGGTGAACTGTTCGTAGTAGTAGCCCGTCGCGCCGACGGCGAAGTCGCCCCCGAGGAGGGGCATGTGCTTGGCGAGGGCGACGTCGAGGTGGAACTGGTCGCCGGTGTGGTAGTGGGAGGCGTTGTTGGGCGTGTTGAAGTCGATGCCGGCGAAGGCGGTGAGCTCGATGCCGTTGTCGCTGCCGAGGTAGCTGAAGGATACGCCGGGCTCGAAGGTCCAATAATTCTTGCCGATGTTCGCGAGGTGCCCGACGGCGTAGTTGCCGGTGGGCGCCCAGACGGTGGCCATCGCGCCCCATTTGAAGTCTTCGTGGTTCCAACTGAGCATGAGGGGGCGGAAGAAGACGTCGCCGAGACCTTCGGTGCCGTCGGAAACTTTGAGGATGGCGGTCTTGCCGGCTGGGAGGACACCCTTTATGTGCATCGCCACGAAGGGGACCCCCACTTCGGCGGCGTAATCTGCGCCGAAAAGTTCGCCCGGGCCTTCGTAGCGGACTCGCGGCGTGTCGGAGTAAATGGTCGCTTCGACGTTGCGATAGAGGACGCCGCCGAACTCGAGGCGGTTCTTTTGGCCGGTGATGGAGCCGTTGTAGTAGAAGACGTCGTTATAGAAGGTGAAGCCTTCGCGGCTGGGGAGGGTGTCGAAGAAGGTGGCGGTTTGGCCGGGCTGATAATGGCCGCTGCCCCCTTCTTCCGCACGGGATACGGCGGGGAAAATCGCCGCGGCAGCAGCCGCGAGCAGGGCGTGGGCCAGGACTGATCGTCGAACGTTCTTCCTCATGATGCCGCCTTCGTATTGGGGTCGTAAAGATCGGTGAACCGCGATCGGCGTATCCTCGCAGGCCGGGCGTTTAGTGGCAATACCGCCCCGCCGCCCTGGCCGGGTTAAGCCGCCGCTACGCTCCACATGTTCCTCGCCGGGGCGGGGCTCTTCCCATTGCATCGAGTTTTTATGGTGGATGAGTGAAATTTTTGTGCCCGCTCGTGATCGAGGGAAGCAGGTAAAAACGAAGAATGAGAACCGGATCGGGGCCAAGCACGCTCTTGGAAGCGCGTCCTAGGCTTCCTCTTCATCTCCTTTCACTTCAGCAGCGGCGCGTTGCATACACGGCGCATAAGCAACGGGGGCGACGGCGGGCGACAAGAGCCGCACGTTTTCTGCGGCGAATGGGCAGGGCCGGCTTTATCAGTTTGAGGACTGGTGAACGGGAAGGTCGGACCAGCGGCATCGCTTGAAAAAGGGAAGGCTTATCACATACAGGGGCATTGTTTCAGTGAGAAATTTTGATCTGCAAAATTCAAGGGTTGGCGTAAAAATGACTTGACTATAAAATGGCAATGTTGCGACAATAAATTTCGTAAGGAGAGACAAAGCGAGACATCGGGCAGGCACCCCCAAAAGGCAGTTGCGGCCGTGACATCTCTATAGGGCGATCAACGCAAAGTGAATGCGCCCGGAAACTATTTCGGGTGAGATAGATTATCTTTGGAATAAACCGCTTTCATCCGGGTTCAGAGGAGTGACCTTACCCGGTACATCCGAGCGCAGGTCGCAAAAGTTGGCGTATCGGCCGGCGAGGAACGTGTTCCGCCCGGTCGGGCCCAACCCGTGGAAGGAGTTATGAACCCACGTCCTCTGTATCTCTGCGGCGGCCTGCAAAGCAGCGGATCCACCCTCATTTCCTGGTGCTTTCTCCAACGTCCGGACATGGACGGAGTTCTTGATGCACGATTTGACACACTGCCCCAAATGCCGGCCGACCTGGCGCGCCCGCTGGCCTGGTGCAAGTTTACGATCGCCTGTTTTCGGTTCTCCGAGGTAATGGAGTATCTCCGCGACGAGGGATGGGACGTGCGCCCCCTGCTGGTGGTCCGCGACGTCCGGAGCGTATTCAACTCGCTTATCACAAAGTCGTACGGGCGGAACGGCGTAACCGCGGACGACCCGCCGGTCCGTTTGCGCCTGCACCGCTTTCTCGAAGACTGGACGGAGTTTCGCCGCCGGGGCTGGCCGCTCCTGCGGTTCGAGGATCTGGCTGCGGAACCCGTGTCCACGGTACGCCGCGCCTGTGAGCAACTTGGGCTGCCGTATGAGAATTCCATGGCTTCGTGGCCCAAGACGCGCGAGCAAATCACCGACGCCCGCTACGGCAATGAAAGCTTCCTCAAGACTCGCAGGGCGACGCTTCGGGAAACGGTCGTGCAATCGCTCATGCGGGTCAAAACATCGTGCATCCCGCCCGAGGACCTGGCGTGGATGGAATTGAAGTTTGCCGAGATGAACCGGGTGATGGGGTATCCGGAGCATGTGCCGGCGGAAGCGCCCGCGTGCCCCGCGCGCGCGGTGCCGCTGTTTGAAAATACGCGACGATGCGAGCGGCTCCGTCGCAAGAACCGTCTCTCCCGTTCGGCGCGAAAGCTGGCGGACGCCGTGCGACGGCTCCTGCCGCTCGGCGCGGACGCCGTGAAGGCCTGGGGGACGCGGCCCGCGCGTGGCATACAGGCGGAACAAGCGCGGTGAATGGTCTCGGGGCGCTGGCCGTTCCAATCGAACGGAACATCCGGGCCGATTCCGGCTATATTGCTCCGCATGATCAACCAGCGGCAAACGGGGCTTGTGTTCACGCTTTTATTGCTCTTGGCCAGTGGACCGGCGCGGGGAGGGTTGGAACCGCAGATCGCGAGGGCGGGGGCGCTTTCGCCGGCGGGGGTGGACTGGCTGGTGACGCCGACGGGGCGCAAGGCGACGGTGTATCGCGACGCGAATTTAGACCACCTCATTTTGACCAATGGACTGATCAGCCGGACCTGGCGGATTACGCCCAACGGCGCGACCGTCGGATTTGATGATCTGATGACCGGCGCCTCCCTGCTCCGCGGCGTCAAGCCCGAGGCGCGGCTGGAGATCGACGGCCATGTCTACGACGTGGGAGGGCTGGCCGGGCAGAAGGATTATGCATACCTGACCCGAAAGGAAGAGCAGCGCCTGACCGCAGCGCCGGGGGCGCTGAAGCTGGTCGGCTGGGATACGGGCAAAACGCAGGAGCGTCTGGCATGGAAGCGCGTGCGGCATCACGACGAATCGATCCCGTGGCCCCCGCCGGGGGCTTCGTTGCGGTTGGATTTCGAGCCGGGCGAAGCGGCGGCAAGTAAACCTGCCGTACCGGCGGGGCTGCTCGTCAGCGTTCACTATGAGATGTATGACGACATTCCACTGATCGCCAAGTGGGTCGAGATCCGCAACGGCGGCACGAAGGATCTGCGGCTCAACAGCTTCACCTCGGAAATCCTCGCGGCGGTTGAAGGGGAGTCGGTGGTCGATGCGCGCGACCGATGGGAATACCCTTCGCTGCATGTCGAGAGCGATTACGCGTTCCGAGGCATGGACCCCGCCACTGCCGACCGCACGACGCACTGGGTCACCGATCCGCAGTACGACACGCAGGTGAACTACGAGCGCAAGACGCCCTGCCTGCTGGAATCACGGCCGCCGATCGGGCCGGACGCGATCATCCCGCCAGGGCAAACGTTCACGACGTTCCGCACCTTCGAGCTGGTGCAGGACAGCACCGACCGCGAACGCCGGGGCTTGGCGCAGCGGCGGATGTACCGGACTCTCGCGCCGTGGGTCACGGAAAACCCGATCATGATGCACCTGACCTCCACCGACCCGGCAACGGTCCGGCGGGCGGTCGATCAGTGCAAGGAAGTCGGCTTCGAGATGCTGATCCTCTCGTTCGGTAGCGGGTTGAATCTCGAGAGCGATGAAGCCGCGTACATCGCCCGCTTCAAGGGGTTTGCCGACTACGCCCGCGAGCGGGGCATCGAGATGGGCGGCTACTCGTTGCTGGCGAGTCGGCGTGTGAGCGACGCGGACGATGTCATCAACCCCAAGACCGGAAAGCCGGGCGGCGCGGTCTTCGGCAATTCGCCATGCCTGGGCAGCGCGTGGGGAGAGAGCTATTTCAAGCGGATCGACGCATTCCTTCACGGCGCGGGGTTCGCTTTGCTCGAACATGACGGCTCATATCCGGGCGATGTGTGCGCTTCAACCACGCACCCGGGCCACCGCGGGCTGGAGGATTCGCAATGGACGCAGTGGAAGCAGATCACGGACTTTTATGCACGTTGCCGGGCGGACGGCATCTACCTGAACGTGCCGGATTTCTATTTCCTTTGCGGGTCCAACAAGACGGGCATGGGATATCGCGAGACGAACTGGAGCCTGCCGCGAGAGCAGCAGCTCGTTCACGCCCGGCAGAACATGTTCGACGGGACGTGGGAAAAGACGCCGAGCATGGGGTGGATGTTTGTGCCGCTGGTGCAGTACCAGGGCGGCGGCGCGGCCGCGACGATCGAGCCGCTGTCGGAACATCTTGACGCGTACGAGGCGCACCTGGCCAACTGCTTCGGCTACGGCGTGCAAGCCTGTTACCGCGGCCCACGCCTGTATGACACGGAAAGAA
>JAQGHH010000526.1 GCA_028288945.1 Phycisphaerales bacterium | reverse complement strand
CGGCCACGAACGCGCGCTCCCATTCTGAGAGCCGGCTCGCGGCCTGTTCCGGGTTTGCTCCCGTTACCTTTTTGGCAAACGCGCGGAGGCTCGCGGCGGTGTCCTTTCGGTCCGCGACCGCCTTCGCGCCAAGTCCCGGCGCGGTTCTGTCCAGACGATCGGCCAGAGTCCGCGCCTTGGCGGCAAGCGCCTCCAGGTCAGCCGTCCCGACCGGCTCGGGGTCCGACCAGGCGATCTTCGGCAGGTCTTTCTGATGTTCCTGGAGCCAGCGGAGGTTGTCTTCCGCGGTCAGAATGCTGTCCGTGTTGGCGACAACGGGGGAGCTTTCGACGGCCGCACGTATTTTCCGGAGCATCGCGGGGTCTTTGGAAAGCGCCACGGCGGACCAGGTCTGGAGCTTGCGAATCAGCTTGGTGGATTCCAGATTCGGCGCCTGGAGGTCGAGCAGATTCGGATTGAAATGCGCCCTGCCGGCGAAAGGCGCAATGACGCAAAGCAGCAACACCCACACCGCCGGCACGATCAATCGCTTAGCCCCCAGCGCTCGCGGCGGGCGCCCGGTCGGCCGTCGCGAAATGTCCACTTTCAGCTTCGCAGGGAAGAGCGTCAGCAGCGCCGGGAGCACCGTGTATCCTGACAGTAGACATAACAACAACCCGCCCCCGGCGATGACGCCCAGGTCCGCCGCCCCGCGGAAATGGGTCAGCTTTGAAACGAGGAACGCTCCGGCCGCCCCCAGGCACGCGGTGTTGATCGGGGCGGCGACGTGCCGGAAGACGCGCGCCCAGACCGCCTTCGCCCGCCCGTGGCGTCGGGCTTCGGTGCGGTAACGGGTCAGGACCTGCACGAGGTAGTCCATCCCGATCCCGATCAGCGCGATGAGGAACACCGTCGACAGCAGGTTTAGTTCGCCCACGCTGAGCGTCGCCCAGCCGAACGTCCAGCCGATGCCCACGCCCAGCGCGATCTCCGCCGCCAGGGCGAGCCAGAGTGAGCGGAGCATGACCGTCAGCCCGATGAAGACGGCGATCGCCGCGATCACCTCGGCGATGGTGGAGTCGTGGTCGGTCCTGCTTAACTCATCGGCGTCGAGCGCGGGCCGGCCGGTGGTTCCCACGGTGAAATCGTGCTCGAAAGCCTTTGCCGTCTGGTTCACGACCTTACGGATGGCCTGGACCGGCTCGGCGGTCGCGCTCAGCGAGTGATAGTTGATGCGCGGGTAGATGCGGACGAGCAGAAGGTGCCGGGCGTTGCGGGGGTCCGTGGCTTTCCGCGGGTCGGTGTCATCGGGCTGGTAATAGTAGCCCAGGTCGGACGGGTCGGTCGCGCCAAACTCGACGAGGTCGGGCACGTTCGTGCCGACCTTGATCGGCGCGCCCGGGTCGGCCAGCGTCCTGGTCCAACCGTCGGCCACCTGGCGCACCAGCGGCACGCCCTCCGGGTCCGGGTCAAAGGTAAGCGCCGTGAGAAATCTGGCGCTGCGCGTGCGCCCCATGAGCGGGCCGATCGGCACGCCGCGCGGGATGCCGGGGAGCACCGCCGGGTTCTTCTCGCCCCAGATCCGCGCGAGGTCGGCCGAGCGGGTAATGTCCTTGAACGTATCGTGAAGCTGCGCCGGCTCCTGGAAGAGCAGCCCCTGCGACCCCAGCTGATCGAGCGGCACCCGTGCGTCCACCGACTCGACGTAGCGGGGCATCTTGCGCACTTCGTTGGCGATCGCATCCGCGATGGCCGTCCATTGGCGGATGGTCGGCGGCGACGCCGGGTTCTTCGGCTCGATCACCACGTACAGCGCGTCGTTCTCGGGGAATTTTTTGTCGAACTCCAGGTAGTCCCTGAAAAACGGGACGTTCTTCGAGAACAGGCGGTCCTGATCGCTGGAGATATTAAGCCAGCGCATCGCCGCCCCGACGCTCGCGGCCAGAAAAATGCCCGCGATGAGCAGCGTCATGCGCGGGCGTTGCACCACGCTAAGGACGCCGAGCAGGATGTATCGCTCGATAGTTTTTCCGGAAATGGGAAGCCGCATGGGGGACTAAGTGCTGAGGGGTGACCGAGTGCTGTGTGCTGAGGACTGGAAAACCGACACCTCCGGCAGAGTGTAGGGCAGCTCAATTCAGTTCTGCCTACCGCCCGCTTTCTTCCCGATCAGTCCTCAGTCATCAAGACTTCCTCCGCGCCCGGCGCTTCTTCCTACGCTCGTATCGTCCGTTTCGCAAGGCCGGTGACGGTTTCCCACGCCGCCCCGGGGAAGCGCAGGGTGTCGGCGAGCACTTCTTCCATTGCGCCCAGGAACCAATCCATGTCTTCCTGGCTCACCGTCATCGGCGGGAGGAACTTGATCACCTCGATATGAAAGCCGGCGACCTGAGTAAGGATTCGGTGCTTCTGCAAAAGTGGGATCACCAACATTTGTCCGAACACCCCGAAGTTTAGCTTGTGGAGCATGTCCCAAGCCATCTTCAGCTTAAAATTCTCCTTCGGGCGGGCGAAGTCGATTCCGAACATCAGCCCTTTGCCGCGGACTTCGGAGACGAAGGCGCACGAACGGGCGAGCTCGCGCAGGCGTTTGATTGTCCGCTCGCCGACGATCGCGGCGTTCTCGACGAGCTTGTCCTCTTCTATCACGTACAAGCTGGCGAGGGCGGCCGCCATCGCCATGTCGTTCTGGCCGAACGTGTTGGAATGGACGACGCACCGTTCCATCGAATCAAAGACACAGTCCATGATCCGCGGCCGGGTGATGACCGCGCCCACCGGCACAAATCCGCCGGAGAGTGCTTTCGCGACGCAGATGATGTCAGGCTCAACTTCGGGCCAATGTTGATACGCGAACCACTTTCCGGTGCGGCCCAGGCCGCATTGCACCTCATCGACCACGAGCAGCGTTCCGTACTTGCGGCAAAGCTTCTGCGCCTCGGCAAGGTACCCGTCGTGGACCACTTCACAGGTCTTCCCCTGCACGGGCTCGACGATGAACGCCGCGGCTTGCCTGGTCGAAAGCGCCTTTTCCAACGCCTCCAGGTCGTTGAACGGGATCATGGTCGCGCCGGGCATCAATTCGCCGAACCGGCTGCGGAAGAAGTCGGAGCCGTTTAGGGCCAGTGATCCGGTCGTCAACCCATGAAACGCATGATCGCAATAGATGATGCCCTGGCGGCCGGTGGCACATCGGGAGAACTTGATGGCGCTTTCGATCGTCTCAGTTCCGCTGTTGCAGAAAAAAACGCGGGAAAGGTTCTCGCTGGTGTGCTTCGTGAGCATCTCCGCGACCAGCCCGCTCAGGAGGCTGCATTCCATGCGGACGAGGTTGGGCATGTCGCGGGTGAGCAGTTGCTGGAGGATCGCCTTGACCTTCGGATGGTTGCGGCCGAGGGCGAAAACGCCCCAGCCGGTGAGCAGGTCCAGGTATTTGTTCCCGTCGGCGTCCCAGAGATAGGGGCCTTCGCCTCGGACGTATCCCTTGTCGAAGCCGATGGTCTTGAGCATTTTCACGAACGCCGGGTTGATGTGATCGTTATGAAGGTCGTACTCGCGGCCTTTGTGTTGCTCCAGCCATGCGAAAAAGTCCGTGTGCATTCGTTAAATCCTGTACGGCAGTCGTAGATCCCCAACCGTCCTGGTGCGGGGAAAGGCATTATAGCGAGAAGATCGGCGTTTGCCCGGATGGGGCTGCTGTGGTACTGTCCATGATCTTATCGTGGCCCGGTCATGGGTAACAGCCCTGACGTCCGATAATGAATCAGTGGCGTGGGTTTGCGGCCCTTGCCTCGACGCCTAACACCATAACTCTCGCAAGATAGAATCATTAACACGGGCGCCAGCCCGTGCCAAGGTATGCCAACTCAAACGCTTGAACCGACTTCGCGCCAATCCAAGACTCCCGTCCGCCTCTCCCTGGACGGCTCGCTCAACGGCCAGGGCCGCTCGCTCGACCGCGCCTTGGGCCGCGCCCGCGATGCGCTGATCGCCAAACAGAATGAGAAGGGGTATTGGGTCGGCGAGCTGCAAGGCGACAGCATCCTCGAATCCGAATACCTGCTGTTGATGTTCATCCTCGGCCTCGAAGCCGACCCCGCCTTGCCGAAGATCGCCAATTACCTCCGCCGGCTGCAAAACGCCGACGGCGGCTGGAGCCTTTTCCCCGGTGGGCCTGCGGACATCTCTGGAACCGTCAAGGCCTACTTCGCGCTGAAGCTGATGGGCGATGATCCGAGCGATCCGCACATGGTGCTGGCACGCAAACTGATCCTCAGCCTCGGCGGCGCGGAAAAGTGCAACACGTTCAGCAAGTTCTACTTCGCCTGCCTGGGCCAGATCAGCTTCGACTCCTGCCCCGCGATCCCGCCGGAAGTCGTCTTTCTGCCCAAGTGGTTCTACTTCAATCTGTATCACGTGTCGGCCTGGACGCGCACCATGATCCTTCCGCTGGGGATCGTGACGTGCCTGCGCGGGGTGCGGCGGCTGGCCCCCGAGCAGGGGATCGCCGAGCTGTACATCGACCGCGCCGCCGCCGACCGCCTCGCCGAGCCCGTGAAAGGCTTCCCGCGGAATTGGGGCGAAGTCTTCCTCAAGATCGACGACGTGCTCAAACTCTACAACCAGGCGCCCATCGCATGGCTGCGCGAGAAGGCGCTGAAGGCCGCCGAGCAGTGGATGCTCGAGCGATTGGAAGGATGCGACGGCTTGGGCGCAATCTTTCCGCCGATGGTGTACATCCTGATCGTCTTCCGATTGCTCGGTTACGCGGACACGCACCCCGTGGTGCAGAAGGCCCACAAGGATCTGCGCGACCTGTTCCTCGACGGCCCCGGGGCGGATGAAATCCGTATTCAACCCTGCCACTCGCCGGTGTGGGACACGGGCATCGCGCTTCACGCGCTGGCCGAGACGGGACTCTCGCCCGAAACGGATTCGGCCCGCCGGGCGACGCAGTGGCTGCTGGAAAAGGAATGCAAGATCGCCAGTGACTGGCGGAAAAACTGTCCGGACGCGGAAGTGGGCGGGTGGTATTTCGAATTCAACAACCCCCATTATCCCGACGTGGACGACACCGCCATGGTCGCCGTCGCCCTCAAGCGCGCGGGCGGCGAGGTCGCAAGGCCGGCGGTCCAGCGCGGGCTTCAGTGGCTGCTGTGCATGCAGAACGAAGACGGCGGATGGGCCGCGTTCGACCGGACCAAGGACCGGCCGCTGCTGGAAAAAATCCCCTTCGCCGACCACAACGCGATGCAGGACCCGAGCTGCCCGGACATCACCGGCCGCGTGCTCGAATGCCTGGGCCACAACGGCTTCACCGCCGACCACCCGGCGGTGAAACACGCCATCGCCTACATTCACTCACAGCAGGATATCGACGGCGGCTGGTGGGGGCGGTGGGGCGTGAATTTCGTCTACGGAACGTGGCAGGTGCTCACCGGGCTGAAGGCCGTGAAGGCCGACATGACGCAGGGCTGGGTCCGCCGCGCCGCCGACTGGCTCCGCGGGGTGCAGAAGGAAGACGGCAGCTTCGGAGAAACCGCACAGAGCTACGAAGACCTCTCATTAAAAGGTAAAGGCGAAAGCACGCCCTCGCAGACCGCCTGGGGAGCGATGGGCCTGATGGCCGTTGCGGGCGGGGATGACCCCGCAGTCGGGAAAGCGATCCAGTGGCTCATAGATAACCAGGCCGCGGACGGCGCCTGGGACGAGCACTTCTATACCGGCACCGGTTTCCCCAAGGTTTTCTATTTGAAGTATCACCTCTACCGGCATTACTTCCCGCTGACCGCCCTGGCGCGGTATAAACGGCTCAAGGGGATGTGAGCGCCCATGGCTACCCCTCACGCCATAATGCCGAAGATCGCAACGTCGCTCGGCACGGTTTACGTCGCCGACCGCAGTCAGATCGGGCAGTGCGCCTCGTGGCAGCGCGCCTTCGCCGGCAATCGCAAGGACCGCCGGTATTACGAGATCGTCGAAGACACGATCCGCAAGGATTTCGACTACCGCTATTTCGTGCTCGAGGACAAGCAGGGCGAGGTCCGCGCCGTCCAGCCGTTCTTTCTCCTCGATCAGGATCTGCTCCAGGGCTCGGGCCAAAAGATCCAGAAGTTTACCGCGGCAGTGCGTAAGGTTTTCCCACGCGCCCTGACGATCCGCACGCTCATGGTCGGCTGCGCCGCCGGGGAAGGGCACCTTGATCGGACCTCCGATGAGCAGGCGCAGTGGGTTGCGCAATCTCTGCACGAGGCCCTCACGAAATACGCGAAAAGCGTAAAAGCGCGGATGGTGGTGCTCAAGGAGTTCCCTTCCAAGTACCGCGAGCCGCTGGCCTGTTTTTCCGCCAACGGCTACACGCGCGTGCCGAGTCTGCCGTTCACACGGCTGGGGATCGACTTCGAGAATTTCGAAGAGTACATGAGCAAGGTCCTGAGCAAGACGACGCGCAAGGACCTCCGGCGAAAGTTCCGCGACGCCGCCGAGGCTACGCCGATCGAGCTGCAGGTGGTGGACGACGTTTCGCCTTACGTCGATGAGGTCTACCCGCTTTACCTCAACGTTTACAACCGCTCGCCGCTGCAATTCGAAAAGTTGTCGAAGGAGTATCTGTGCCGGTTGGGCCGCGAGATGCCCGACAAGGTCCGCTTTTTCATCTGGCGGCAGCAGGGCAAGGCGATCGCCCTGAGCGTCTGCATGCTCCAGGGCGACAGCATCTACGACGAATACCTGGGCCTCGATTACGACGTGGCGCTCGACCTGCATTTGTACTTCTACACGCTGCGCGACGTGATCGAATGGGGGATGAAGCACGGCTGCAAATGGTATTGCAGCAGCGCGCTGAACTATGACCCCAAGCGCCGGCTCAAATGCGAATTGATGCCGCTGGATCTTTACGTGACCCACACGATGCCGCTGGCCAATTTCGTCCTCCGCCGGGTGCTGCCGTTGCTTGAGCCGACGCGAAACGACAAGATTTTAAAAGAGTTCCCGAACTACTCCGAAGTGTGGGGCGGGAAATGACCGACGGCCCGGCGGCCCGCCTTCCGTCCCATCCGCTACCGCCCGCAAACCGGCCCGCCATCGTAGCGTGGCTGCTTAATCCTTACGTGCAAATCCTCATCGGAGCGCTGCTCGCCAGTGCCGGGGAAGTGCTGCTGGCAAAAGGCGCGAAAGCACCGGTATCCCGGACATTGGCCGGGCCGCTGTTCTGGCTGGAGCCGCTGGGCTCCGGTTGGACGTGGATCGGCATCGTCTCGTACGTTCTGAGCCTGCTGAGCTGGCTCTACGTGCTGCGGTATGTGGCGCTGAGCGTCGCGTTCCCGCTGATCAACGTCGTGCACGTGTTTGTCCCGTTGGGTGCGAAGGTTTTCCTGCACGAGACCGTGCCGCCGCGGCTCTGGATGGGGATCACTTTGATCCTCGTCGGCGTACTGGTCATCGCCCGTCCGCTCATGAAGGCGGAGAAAAAACTGTGACCTCGCTGGCGATATTCTTTTGCGTGGCGTGCCAGTTCTTCCTCGTCGGCGGGCAACTGTTCCTCAAGCGAGCCATGCACGGCACCGACCGCCCGCGCCCCAAAGGGGAAGTCGCGCGCGGGCTGTTCCTAGGCATCTTCCTGCAGAGCCTCTGGTTTTTCATCTGGTTGAATCTGCTGAAGGACAACAACCTCAGTCACATCTTCCCCTTCGAGGGCCTGAACCCCGTGCTGCTCGTCCTGGCGGCATGGCTGTTCCTCAAGGAGCGGATGACGGTGGACTCGTGGATAGGAATCCTGCTGATCTGCGGGGGGATATTTCTCGTGTCAGCCAGCTGATTTCGCATTGCTGTTGTAAAGTTCGCGCCCCTCCGGGGCTATGGACTCGTGAGCGCGGACCAGATTTTTTCAAGTGATTTACGATTGACCTTCCGCGCCTCTGCTTCATTGGGAACGGCGAACTTCGGATGATCCCATTTGCCCGCAAATCGCTGAAATGAACGGGCGTACGCTTGCGGCGAATACGCGCCGCATACGTCGCCGCCGACCATGTTCGCGCTCGCGCGCAACGCGCCGATCGCCCACGCCACATCCTCCGCGGCGAACAGTCCGTTTTCCCAATTCGTCACCGCGTCGTGGGCGCGGAGACAATCCATATCCACCGTCACATAGACGTTCCTGCCGGTCAATCCATTCGCGAACCGCTCGAACCTTTCGCGCCAGTTTTCGCGCATCATGCAGTCGAAACGCTTCTGCACCGCCGGCGGCTGCCGTTCGGCCCAGGCGTGGATTTGCAGTTTGCCGCTGCGCAGCGCGGAGTGGTTTGCGAATAAACGTGACGGGAATCGCAGTTCGAAGTTGCCGCAGCCCCAGACGCTGACTTGTTCGACGCGGCCGGTGGCTAGCGTGCGGGCCGCCCATCCGCCGCAGGCCCAGTAGGGGGGACGGACGTCCCAATCGGGGTGATTGTCGAACGAGACGAGCGTGACCGGCCCCGGCCCGATCCGGCGGATCAGCGCGCCGGCCAGGTGATGAAAGTCGCCCGAGCCGTAGAGGATGAACGGGGCGAGGTCCTGCCCGATTTCGCGGTAGAACGCCTCGACGTCCTTCTTGCGCGCGATGTAGCGGAGCCGCGGGCCCCAGTCGCGCGCGTCGCGCTCACGCAGTCCAAGGACCCCCTTCTCCCAGGCGTCATCGAGATTCAGATATACCGCGTTCAGATCGGAACCCTTTCCCCTCCCCGCCGTACTCGCAGGAGAGAGGCAATAGTCTATACGCGTTCGACCCATCTTGATTCATCGGGGCCCGCCCGTATCGTAGCGGGCTGAGGCATAACCTGTGAGAGTCAAAACCGATTCACTGCTATTCGCCCATTCCCGGTGGGACGTCATCCCCGCACTCGCGGGCGTCGCCCATTTCGCGTTTGTGCTGTTTTTATGCTTCGCGTTTCGGCGGCTCTCGTGGTGGGCCCTGATCCCGCTGGGGCTCGTTTACTCCGTCAGCATTTCCTGGAACGTCAACGGCGTCTCCCATAATTTCCTGCATAACCGATTCTTCCGATCGGCCATTCTCAACCGCCTTTACAGCATCCTTGAATCCGTGACGTGCGGCTTCTCGCAGGTGCTCTACGAAGACATTCATCGCCGGCACCACATGGGCAATGCCGACCTGCCCGACGAGCGGGGCAAGACCATCGACCCGCTTTCAATCTACAAGCACGGCCACGGCGGGCACGCCGAAAATCCGTGGACGTACGTGTTCATTTCCTTTTTCCGCGACGACCCGCGCGAGGCGTTCGACAGCATTTCCCGCCGGGACAAGGCCGAAGCGCGGTGGGGGATCGTGGAGATCGCAATTTTCGTTGCGTTTTTCGCCACGCTCGGCGTGTTGAACTGGCGGTTCATCCTCTACTTTCTGCCGTTCTGGTACTTCGGGCACTGCCTCTCGTACCTCAACGGCTACTACCTTCATTTCGGCGGCAACCCTGACGTGCCGATGGCGTGGGGGGTGAGCTCGTACCACAAGCTTTACAACTGGCTCTGGTTCAACAACGGGTACCACGCCGAACATCATTACCGCCCGCGGCTGCATTGGACGCAGATGAAGGAGTTGCACCGACAAATCGGCCCGCAGCAGGAGGAGGTGGGCGTGCGGGTGATCCGCCCGCCGCATGCGCTGGGGTTCCTCGATCCCGATCTTCCGCCGCGCGATCAGTCCGGGTCGGGGAAGGCAAAAGACGCAATCGCCGCGGTACCGGCGGAATGAGTCACTCGCCCGCGCCGTCGGAAGAATCTCTCCGGCCGGAAAATCGGACGCTCGGCAGCACGCCCCGCTTGCTCGTCGCAATGAAGTCGAGGATTTCGCGCACTTCGGGCGTTACCCGGCCCAGCGCGTGGATGGCCGCGACGGCGTCGGTGGCGGTGCGGTGCGTGTGCAGGCAGTGAAAGGTCGAACGCACCGCGTAGATTGATTCGCGCGACATGCCCGCACGCCGGCACCCGACCGCGTTATACCCCTTGAGGCCTCCGTACCACATTGCCGCGAACGGCGGCACGTCGCGCGAGCAGGCCTGCGCGCCCCCGACGATCGCCACCCGCCCGACCCGGCAGAACTGATGGATCGCGCATCCGCCGCCCAGGAACACGCGCTCGGCGATCTCGCAATGGCCGCCCACCAGCGCCGCATTGGCCAGGATCACATGGTCGGCCACCCGGCTGTCGTGCCCGATGTGGCTGGCGCCCATCAGTAGACAGTGGCTCCCCAAACGTGTCGCGTTTTCCCTTCCCGCTTTGGACGAACGATGCACCGAAACACCTTCGCGGATGATCGTGTGGTCGCCGATTTCAAGCCACGTCGTCGGCCGCTCGGGCTGGTTGAGGAAGCCCAGATGCTGCGGGTCGAGCCCGACGTGCGCCGCCGGGCCGATCCGGCAGTTTGCCCCGATCACCGTCGTGCCCTGGATGATGCTGTGGGAGTAAACGACCGTCCCGGCGCCGAGCGACACGCCCGGGCCGATGATCGCATAAGCTTCGATCTGAACATCGTCGGCCAGTTCGGCCCGGCGGTCCACGATCGCTGTCGGATGAATCGTCGCCATCGCCCCTATTCTGGGGCGGCGATGGTGTCGGATCAACCCCTGAGCCTGTCGCGATAAGTGCAGAATGCAGAGTGCAGAGTGCAGAGTGCAGAGTAGGAGCCGGGAACGACTATTCTGCACTCTTCATTCTGCACTTCGCTGCCGGCACTGGTCGCTAAAAGGCCAACTCTTATCGCACGTTCCCGCAAGCGGGGGTTGCCGCGTATATCGGGACCATGGAATCCGCGCCGCGCACCCTCCCGCCTGCCAACCGCCGGCCCATCCCCGTTTGGGCGAAGCCCATCGCAGCGCTTTTTATCTGGGGCATGGCCATCGGGCTGCTGCTCTATTTCTTCGGCTCGGTGAAGATGG
>JAQGHH010000485.1 GCA_028288945.1 Phycisphaerales bacterium | reverse complement strand
AGCGTTTTCGAGGGCCGTCAAGACCCCGCGCAGCGGCCCCCCGCCGGCCTCGGGGTCGAAAACCTCGCGGTCAAACTGCTCCCACCCCGGCGGATGTTCACGCCCCGGCGCGGTGACGAGCAACGTCGGGCCGCGCCATGCAAGGCGATTCAATAAGTAACCAAGGATCGGTTGGCCGGGCTCAGGTCCGACGCGCAGAAGACCTTTCGCCTTCCCCATCCGCGAGCCTTCGCCGCCGGCGAGGATGGCGAGAGTGACGTCGCCATCGTCCTTCACCGCGACGCCACCGCTTTCCGCCCGGCGCGGTCGATGGCCTGGGTCAGGTCCTTCGCGGAATAAATCCCGGCGAGCTTCTGCGGCTCGCCCGAGCCGGGGCCGTAGACCACCGTATACGGGATGGCCGCGACCGGGCTGAGTTCCTTGAGCGTCGGCCAACCTTTGGCGCTCCGCGAGGTGAGGTCCACGCGGAGCATCTCGACGTTTTTCTGCTTCACCGCGTCCACGACGAGCTTGTCGTGCAGCGCATTGGCTTCCACGTACTGGCACGTGGTGCACCAGGCGGCGGTGAATTCGACGACCACCACGCGGTTCTGCTTGCGGGCCGTTTGCAGCGCCTCCTGCGAATAGGGTGCCCAGGCGTACGGCTGTGCGACGATCCACCGCACGGCCGCGAACGTGCCACCGACGAGCAGCAGGGCAATCACCGCCGACACCATTCGGGGCGTGGCGCTCTTGGCGAACGTGAAAGTCTTGGCGATGAGAAAAACCGCCGCAAGCACCGCCACGCCGAACAAGATCCACCAGAATGCGTCCGGCCCCGTGAAGGGCGCGATGAATCTGCGTGCGAAGAAGATCGCGCTGCCCAAAAGCAAAAACGCCATCATCTGCTTCACAAGTTCCGACCAAGGCCCCGTTCGCGGAAACCGGCGGGCCAATTCGGGGAATGCGCTGAGCAGGAAATACGGGAACGCCATCCCCACGCCCACCATCATTACCAGCGCCACCCCGATCGTCGGCGGCTGACTGGCCGCCCAGACCAGCAGCCCTAAAAAAAGTCCGAACGTGCAGGGTGTGGAAAGGACGGCAGTGAGAACCCCGTAAAGAAAGTTGCCGAGGTACGTGTCGTGACGCGGGGTGAAATTGTAGACGGACGTCGGGAGGTTGATCGTAAAAAAGCCGAACGTTCCGATCGCCATCGCGAGCAGGATGACGACGATCGCGATGC
Organism: Phycisphaerales bacterium; assembly: GCA_028288945.1. Classification (GTDB taxonomy): domain Bacteria; phylum Planctomycetota; class Phycisphaerae; order Tepidisphaerales; family Tepidisphaeraceae; genus RYN-428. Next base: position 14,457 of record JAQGHH010000485.1, on the reverse strand, counting down.
TGAAGCCGACGTTGCTGTACAACTCGCCCCAGCCGTATTTCCCGACAATCACGACCAGCGCCAGCACGCCGAAGCTCATGATCACGCCGGCACTGAAGACGGCGCCAAAGGCGATGCACCGCCCCCGGTTGTGCTGCGAAACCTCGTAGAATCCAATGGCCTTGAGAGGCAACACCGGCAGCACGCAAGGCACCGCGTTGAACATGATCCCCGCGAGGAACGCCGCCGCAAACGCCAGCAGGTATGAATTGTGGCCCAGCACGAAGTGTCCGAACAATTTCTGCTCGGCCGGCGGCCCCGCCGCCTGCGCCGCCCCCCCGCCCAACCCCGAAAATATCGTGGGGTCAAGATCCTTAAACAACTCCGCGTGCTGGAGTTCGACGATCTGCCCCGCCGGAACGATTTGGGTTTCGATCGTGAAAGGAGTGGTCTGCGGTGCGTAACACTGATTTTTGTCGCACACCTGATACTCGAGCGTCCCGCTGATTTTCAACGGTCCGGGCTTCGCGTCGGCCTTTACTTGCATCGGCAGATAGACGGTGACCTTCCCGGAATACACGCTCTGGAGGGATCCAAGAAGCATCTCCATCGAGCCCGGCGGATAAATGGGCTCGAAGAATTTCACCGCCGGGCTCGCGGCGGGCTCCAGCATGAATGGGATGTTCGCCTCCACCGTGGGCTTATGTGACTGCGAATGGAATCCCGGCTTAATGTCCAGCACGACCGCGACCACCGCTTGTTGGCCGGGCTGCAGGGCGGCGTAGTTAAGCGTCGCCTCCTGCAATTGAGTATTCGCCGACGCGTCAGCCACGCGCGAGAGCGGGCTGAACAGGAATAGGAGCAGGATCGACAGGATAAGAGCGTGCGGTCGCATATCCCTAGTATACCGCCCGGAGAGGTGGAATATTTAATCGCATCTCCTTACGATGGAATTCCCGTGCCGCCGGCCGGAGTTTTTGTCCCTGTGCGGAGACCAATCGTTGCGGCTTTCCAAGCAAACCGAATACGGGCTGCGTGCCGTCGTGCAGTTAGCCCGGCTCTACCCGCGCACGTTCGTTCAATCGCGCGACCTGTCCCAGGCGGAAGGCCTTCCCACTAAATTTCTTGAAGCAATCTTGTTGACCTTGCGGCGAGGAGGCTTTCTGGAAAGCAAAGTCGGCCGCGAGGGCGGCTATCGGCTCGCGCGCCCTCCCAAGGACATCCGTGTCGGCGAGGTCGTCCGCCGGCTCGAAGGCCGCCTGACCGCGACGGACGCCCATCGCACCACCGACCTATCGCCCGGCGAAGTGGCCGTCCACCTGCTCAACGACCGTCTCACCCAGGCCACCGACACGGTGCTGGACAGCCTGACCCTCGAGCAGTTAATGGAACATGTAAACCGGAGCGGGAACACGCAGCAGCAGATGTATTACATATAAGAGTTGTCAGTAGTTAGTTGCCAGTTGCCAGTGCAGAAAGCAGAAGCGACGCAACTTTATCCGCTTCCTTGACTGGCAACTAATTCCCCCCATGCTCGAGCACCTCGAAGAAATTATCCGCCAGTGGATTTCGCACGGGGGGTACTACGTGCTCTTCGGGCTGCTGTTTGCCTGCGGGCTCGGGCTTCCGCTGCCGGAAGATGTTCCTCTCATTACCGCAGGCATCCTCATTCAGCAGGGCAGGTTTCATTGGGGGATGGCCGCCGTATGCGCCTGGTGCGGGATCATCGGGGGCGACTGCATCCTCTACCAGCTCGGCAGAAAATTCGGTCATGACGTGGACAAAATCCCGTTCATCGGCCGGCACGTGAACCGCAAGCGCATGCAGCGGGTCGAGAAATGGTTCCAGCGCTGGGGAGTATGGGTGGTCGCGGTGGGCCGGCTGTTTGCCGGGGTTCGCGGGTGCATGGTCGTTGTCGCCGGGGCGACGCGGTTCAACTTCTGGAAATTCCTCATCGCCGACGGCCTGGCCGCGATTGTCAGCGGCGGGCTGTTCATGCTTCTCGGCTACAAGTTCGCCCAAAATCTCGACTACCTCAAGCAACTCGTGCGCAACATCAAAGGTGGAATGCTCGCCACCTTACTGGCGGCGGTCGTGTTGATCATCGCGTACATGATCTGGCGCAAGATCCGTAAATCGCCCGGGGACAAGCACGATTCCGACGCCGGCCCGCCCGATTCCCCGCCGGAGGGGACCGCCTCCCCCGAACGCCGGCCGCTTGCGGATTAGCGTGACTTTCAATCCTTCTGCTTCGTCGCGCCCAGCTCCTTGGCGATCTCGCTTTCAAGTTCGTCGAGCTTGCCCAGCTCCTGCTTCTCCGCCGCCAGCACGTCCGCCTGGATCATCCGGTCGATCTCGTCGTCACTGACCAGTTCCTCTCTCGCGGATGTCGTGGCCGACCCGGAGATCGCGCTCTGCTCCATAGAATCGAGGAAGACCTCCATCCGCTCTTCCATGCTGCCCGCCTGGGACACAGCGCGTTCCCACTGGGCCTGAGTCTTGGTCAGGTCGAGCTCGCCGAAGACCCGGCCGATCTCTCGGGCCATCAGGTTCATCGACTCGGCGAACTGCGCGTTGGCCTGCGCCTGCGCCTGGATGAGCATCGCGTTTTTCATCGCCAGGAGCTGCCGTTCCAGCATCTTCTTCACGGCGGCGGTTTTCTTGAGCGCGCCGCGGATGAACTGGTACTGCTGCTCGTCGCCGATCTTGCGGGCGTGCTGGGCGTTCTTGATGAAGTCTTCGGAGAACTTTTCCTGCTGCCGGATCGATTTTTCGATGGAGCGCATCCCGCCCCGGATTTTCATCTCCCGCTCGACTCGCCGCTCATCTTTGTTTTTGAACAGACCCATGGGTGCTTCCCCGGTAAAGTTGCCTGGTTGATTCTATCCGGTAGGCTGGCCCGGAGGAATGATTCTGAATCCCCGAATTCCCGAGCAAATCCGAAGACGAAACCCAAACTTGCGGGTATTTAGGGTGAGAAACGATTCCAAGCGTGGAGAACCATGAATCGAAAACGGCCATTCCTGTCGGTGTTAGCTTGTGCCGTGGCGATCGGCGTATTCACTAAGGTGAACGCGGCACGGGCCGCCGAGCCTGCGGATACAGAGCATGCGAGCGCGCCTGGCTTCAAAGGCGCCAACGGCTGGCTCAACACCGAAAAACCCATCTCCCTCGACGACCTGAAAGGCCAGGTCGTCGTCCTCGATTTCTGGACGTATTGCTGCATCAACTGCATCCACATCATGCCCGACCTGAAGTTTTTGGAGGACAAGTACAAGGATCAGCCGTTCGTGGTCATCGGCGTCCATTCGGGCAAATTCGACGAGGAAAAGGACGCCGACCATATCCGCCAGGCGGTGCTCCGTCACAACCTCACCCACCCGATCGCCATCGACAGCGAAATGAACGTCTGGAACGCCTTCGGCGTCCATTCATGGCCTTCGCTCGTGTTGATCGCCCCCGACGGCTCGGTCGTCGTCACCTTGTCCGGCGAAGGCCACCGCGAGCAGCTCGACCGCGCCGTCACAAAGCTTCTCGACATCTACCGTAAAAAAGGCCAGCTCGGAAAACACCTTGAGTTCCGCACGGAACGCGCCTCGTTTAAATCGGGAGAGCTGGAGTTCCCCGGCAAAGTGCTCGCCGACGCGGCGGGCCAGCGACTTTTTATCAGCGATACCAACCATCACCGCATCGTCGTCGCGGGCCTCGACGGAAAGATCTCTTTCGCCATCGGCAGCACAAAGCCTGGACTGTCGGACGGAGATTTTGCGCAGGCACAGTTCCATCAGCCGCAGGGCTTGGCCCTGTCTTCCGACGGCAAGACGCTCTATGTAGCGGACACCGAGAACCACGCGATCCGGGCAGTGAATCTGCAAAAGAAGGCAGTGACGACGATCGCCGGCACCGGGGCTCAGTTCAAAGGAATCATGCCCCCCGACGGCCCCGCGAAGGCAGCGGCTCTCAGTTCGCCCTGGGATCTGGCCCTCGTCAGCCGCACTCTGTACATCGCCATGGCCGGCACGCATCAGATTTGGACGATCGACCTGGACGCGGCGACGATTACGGTCTTCGCCGGCACGCGTCGCGAGGCGGCCATCGACGCCCCCAACCGCGCCGCCAGCTTCGCCCAGCCTTCCGGCCTCGACACGGACGGCAAGGTCCTCTACGTCGCCGACTCCGAGGCCTCCAGCATCCGCGCCGTGGAGCTGGGTGAAAAAGGCGCGACCGCGACGCTCGCCGGCAGCGGCGACCTTTTCGGCTTCGGCGCCACCGACGGTGAGGGGGCCGCGGCCCGATTTCAACACCCGCTGGGCGTCGCTCTTGCCGGCGACACGCTCTTCGTCGCCGACACGTTCAACAACTTAATCCGCACCATCGACCCGAAAACCGGGTCCACAAGAACCTGGCTCGGCACCGGAAAAAGCGATCCGGGCACCCCCGAGATTATCGGACTTTACGAGCCGGGCGGCCTTTCCGCCGTCGGAGACACCCTCTACATCGCCGACACGAATCACCACCGAATCCTCGGCGTGGACATGAAGACGAAGAAGGCGACCGTCCTCATCGGCACGTAAATTGGGTTGTACCTTTGGTTAAGACACTTCCCGCTCAAATGTGGCGCGCATCCAACACAGAGCGGCGGCAGCGCTACGCCATTTTCTCGCATTTTTCCCGAGTTTTGCGTTGCATTGGCGGCAAAGATTTCCTATTTTAACTTCCCCCCAAATGGCTGTGGCTGGTCAGACGGATCGCATGCTCGGAGGTAATCCATGCGAAGGTGTTCCCAAGCGTCAACCCAGGCCGCCCGACGTGGCGGATTTACGCTCGTCGAGCTTCTGGTTGTAATTGGCATTATTGCGCTGCTCATGAGCATCCTGCTCCCCGCCCTTCAAAAGGCTCGGGCTTCAGCCAATGCCGTAAAATGTGAGTCCAACCTGCGGACGCTGATGCTCTCATTTACGATGTGGGCGTCGGATCATCATCAGCACCTTCCGGGCACCCTCTTTAGCGCTGATAACGTCCACCCCGATTACGACGATTGGCTCTTCGGCAAAGGGACCTTCGACGACTGTCCCCAGGCCGGCACCGTGTACAACTACGTCAACACGGCCGAGGTCTACCTCTGCCCTCAAATGGAATCCAACGGGCGCGGGCGCTTGGCGGGTAGCAACGGAAAGTTCGACTACGCGTTTTTCTCAATGTTCGGCGGGGCCAAACTCACCAGCATTCCGAGCGAAAGCCAATTGACCGACTTATCGCTGCATGTGACCACGATGCCCACGCCCGTAATTTGCCAGGAAAACGCCTACATGATCAATGGCCCCTCCGCCGATGGCGACCATTCCGGCACCGACCAAATTACTCACGTCCACAACAAGGGGGGCTACTACGCGTCGATCGATGGCGCGGTGTCGTTCGTCATCGAACCCGATATGCCAAACCGGCTGGCCAATGGTTGCTGGCAGTGGACCAGCAGGACGCCCCACGGCAACATGCAGATCCTTGGTTCGGCCGGCACTTCGTGGGATTGGTGGGATCAGAACTGAGCTTACGATTCGCGGGCATCCGGTTCGGGTGACAGATGCTTTTGCGCCGCCCTCGGTGCATTTTTTGAAAACCTTGTTGCTTTCCGCCCCTTGGCGCTCTATCCTTTTTCCATTGCACTTCGTTTCAGGTGAACGTATTATTGCATTTCGTCCTAACCCACACGGAGGTCACATGCGAATGATTCGGAACGCTTCTAGGTCAAGTGGCCGACGTAGTGGTTTCACGCTCGTCGAGCTTCTCGTCGTAATCGGCATTATCGCGCTGCTCATCAGCATCCTTCTCCCGGCCCTCCAGAAGGCGCGCAACGCCGCCAACGCCGTAAAGTGCCAGGCAAATCTGCGATCGCTCATGACCGCCTTTACTATGTTCGCGATGGACCACAAGCAGCATTTGCCGGGCAACGTTCAGACCTACCTGAACACGACTCCCCAGAATGCCGACTACGAAGATTGGCTCATGGGTCCGGGCTACAACTTGGCCGCAGCCCCGGAGAAAGGCACGATATACCCCTACATCAAGAACCCGCAGTCTTACCTTTGCCCGCAGTTGGAAGCGGACGGCGTAGCCCGTGGAGGCGGCACGAATGCCAGGTTTGATTATGCATTTTTTGCGATGTTCGCCGGCGCTAAGGTTACGGCGATCAGGAATGAAAGCATTCTGACAGACTATAGGAGCAACAAGCAGACAGTGTTGCCCACCCCGCTCCTCTGCGAGGAGGACCCCTATCAAGTAAATGGCGGAAACATCGAAGGCGAGCATGGTAACGTAGACCAGATTAGCCATATCCATACCCACGGCGGATATTACGCCTGTATCGACTGCTCTGTGCAGTTCGTGATCGAACCGGACCAAGTTGGCGTCTACGCCAACGGCTGCTGGCAGTGGATGTCCAAAACTCCGGGTGGTAACCAGATGGTGCTCGGCGCCTGCCCGGGAAACGGGAATCCCCAAAAATATGTGTGGGGCTGGTGGGACAAGCAATAGCCCGGATTTCAATTCGGAAAACAGAACGGGCGAGCGGATTTCACATCCGCTCGCCCGTTTTCGTTGGCGCCACTGTATTGGGCTTCAGCGGAATCTGCCCCCGCCGAACGAAGCGAGCCCGAAGTCGACCGCCCCGTAATCCCCCCGGCTTTCGAATGCACCTCCATGGCCTCCCCTCCCGTGCCCCTCCCCTTGACGGGGTGGCACGGTCGGATTCCCCGCCTGATCGGACGACACCGTGATCGTGACCGTCTGACTCGAGCTGTTCGTCGCGCTCAATGTCACGCTGTAGACGGTCGTGCCGTTACCTTCGTTGTGGGCGGTGACGGCCTGACCGGACGCGATCGTGCCGGAGAATCCGCCCGCCGACGCCAGCGTTTGCAACTCGGTCTGAGCCACCGCGGGGAGGGCAGAGAACGTCGTGTCCGTCGTCGACGGAAGTGACGCAAGAGCCCCGGCGGAGTTCACGGTGACCGTGGTCGTCGTGCCGCTGGCGGTGAAGGTGGTCGAATAGAACGTCAGGCCATTGACCGTCAGCACGTCGACGTTCTGCGTAGAAGTCGTGGCCAGCGCGGTCGCGCCCGTGGGCAGATTGGCGTTAAATCCGTTCTGGATCGCGGCGGGCAGGACACTGAATGGCAGCGTCTGGCGGCCCACCGGGTTGCCGTTCGAATCAACGCTCACCCGCGTGTCATCGTGCTCACTGGTGCTCGACGAACTGGCGAGGTTTACGCTGTAGGTGACCGTCCCATCCGAAGCCGTGCTGACGTTGACGGTGGTGGTGGAGGTTGGGGCCGTGAGGCCCTGCGCCGTGACGATCGCGCTGATCTCCGCCGCGGCTTTGGCGTTGCTGCCGGTGCCGCTGCCGTTCAATGTATCCCATGTCGTCGTAGTCAGCGTCGGAGCGGTGACCGCATTCCCATTTGGATCGACGGTAATCTTTGTCGTCGTTCCGCTGGACGTGAAATCAAGCGAGTATGACTCAACGCCGTTGCGGTTGGCAAGATAGACGGTCTGCGTCGAAGTCGGCGCGGCCAGGCCGTCGTTCGAGGCGAGCGTAGTGAGTCCGGTTTGGACGGCGGACGGCGCCTGGCTGAACGTGATCGTGTTGACGATCCCGCCCCCCGCGTTGTTGCCGGCGGTGGAGGCCGTGGCCGTGTTGTGCTTAAGGCTCGTGTGTTTCGCCGTCGCGTGTTGCATCTGGGTATGGAGCGCGTGGTGCGCCACGGACGCCGACAGCAGCCGACGATCCTCGAGCGCTTCGATGAAGCTGGGCGCGTAAGCTTGCTGCCCGACCGCGCGGGCCAATTTGGGGTTCACTGGAGCTTTTCGACCGAACATCGCTTGCCTCCTGTGCTTCAAAAGCACGTGGACGGGGCCACCCCCCATTCCGACGTCCCACCCCACGGCGGGGCAAAGCACGTCGGGGCCTGGCAAACCAACGACAGAACGTGGGTGCGGACCCTGGAATAAATCAAGGGCCGATGCCGCAAGATCGAGCGTTCTGGATGAACGGCCAAAGCCGCGTTGGATTGTTCAGGCCCCCGTACGATTGGTGCGCGCCGCCGGGCATTTCTTCCATGCAATTGATCGAATCTTCCCGTCGTGTTGCGTTGACCGTGATTTCACGTGGCACGGGCGGCCCGCCCCTTGCGGCACTCCGCCCCGTTGACGGGAATTTTCCGCCCAACGTTCCGCATGGGCGAAGAAATGTTCGGCTCTGAGCCTGGAGACCACCCGGCACGCACCGTCTGGGCCGCCGTCTCGGACCTGGACCTGTCGGCGTTCGCCGCCGGGATCTTGGCCGGCTTCCAGCTCTCGGCGACACGCCTTTGTCGTATTTCGAGGACTGGTTAACGCGACATGACCTGCCCGCCCCAACGGCGCCTAGGTTTCCCCAGATTCCTCCCCCTCGACTTCCCCCGTCACCGCCTCCGCATGATCTGCTCCCTCAATCCCACTTTCTTCCGACGCCAGTTCTCCCTCTTCTTCCACGGGCGTCATCATCCCATCGATGATCTCCACAATCCGGTCTGTCGCCCCCCGCTCATAGATGAAGTCATCCATCACCAGCCACCTGGTCTGCCCGGTCCCTGCGGGATCATCATATTCAATCCGGGCGATCCCCTTCCGCTCCCACTTGGCCTTGTCGATGCTCCGCACGCTCGTCAGCGGCACCTTCGGATGTCCCGGCACACTGAGCACGCCGTCGGCCAGCCGATACTCCCCGCGCGAACGATACAAGAACCACCCCAGCAACAGGGCCCCGATCGGCACCAGCGAAAACGCCAGCTTCTTCTGCAAGGCGATATCCAAATCCTCATGCGGCTTATGCAAGAGTCTCTGCTGGTCGGCAGGGAGTGAGTAGAAATGCGCCCGCTCCCTAGGCCACCCGATCCACCCGTCATACGCAAACCACAACCCCGCCCCCACCATCATCGTGACAAGCAAATACCGCGCATTGCGATAATACCGCCCCGCCCGGGCCACGATCTCCCCCTGCCCAATCCCAGCATCCTCGTCGCTCTGCGTCATCTCTCCACTCCCGGGCGGGGCAGGAAAACGAGGATGGAAGGTAGAGGATGGAAGATGGCATGCGATGTTTCCCACCATCCTCTATCTTCCATCCTCAATCCTCGCCTTTCTGCTTACCGCCTACTTCTTCCCCTTCATCTCCTCCCACAACTCCCTCGCCGCCTCGGCCACCTCGCGCAGAGCCCGTAGTTCCTGAGCGGCCAGCGCCGCGTCCACGGACGCGCCGCGCGCCTGGATCTGGGCCTGGCGAAGCAGCACATCCTCCCACAACCGCCTGGCCTGTTCCTCGGCCTGCGCCAACAAATCGCCCGACGTCTTGGGATTCTCCGCCGCCATGCTTACGACCGCGACGCGATCGCCGCCGAGATCGGCCGCAGGACCTTCGGCACGATATGGTTCGTGCAAAGCTGGTCAGCCTTTTGCGCGATCTGCTCGAACATTTTTTCGAACGACTCCTTCGGCCGGTCGCCCCAGTACCGCCGGACGATCAGGTAGACGCTGATCACGTCGTCGCTGTAATCGCCGGTGCGCACCTGGTAGCTGTTGGTGCGCGTGACGACGTCGATCCGCGCCTGCAGCCGGCAGTCGTCGCTCAGCGACACCGTCACCGTCGGCTGAAAATCCACCGCCTTCGCCCCGTTCTCCTCCGTCAGGCACGTCAGCGGCGATTCGCCGAACAGGCTCTCCGCGATAATTTCGTCGTGATTACCGCCGAAACCCAAATCGAACCCGAACAGCACGTCCAGGTAATCGATCTCCAGGGGGCTGATGCCCATGTGGTGCGGCGCCATTTCAAGTAGAAGCGCGTGAAGCTTGAGTGCTTCTTCAAAATTCGGCGGATTGACGTGGCCGCTGGAAAGCCGCTTGGGCTCGAGGCTCATCCACCGGTAGGAATGGCTCCCACGGTCTTCCTCGAGATTGAATTCGCCGTTGTCGTTCTTACGGAACCGCGTCATGGTCGGGTACGCCTTCTGCATCCGTTCGAACAGGTGCAGCACGGTCTCCCGGCTATGCGGAAACGTAAGCTGGGAACCCAGCCGCATGTTGACGTAGAAGTCTTCGCAGAACGGCGCATACGGATTCGTCATAGACTGCTTCTCCCGACGGCCCCTACCCACATTTCCAAACGTAAAATCGGCCGGTTCGCCCGATAAAGTGTAGCCGATTCCTCTTACAACGAAAGTCCCATGACTTGGGTTCGCCGAATCAGGGGCGATCGGTGCGTCATACGGCCAGCCACCCGCCGATTTGTGTTCCGCCATGTGGCACGGCCGCCCCCGGCTGTGTTCCGCCGCAGGCGGAAACAGAACACACCGCCGGGGGCGGCTGTGCCACATGGCTGTGTTCTGCCGCAGATGCCAAACAAGAGTTCCACGCGGCTCGTTCTGAATGTTTGACGCCCCCGCTCGCCCCCCCTAATCTCAAACCAATGGCCAAGGCCGACCGAGCCAAACCGATCTACGCCCTCGTCGGGTCCGACGCCTTCCTCCAACTCCAGAAGCTCGGCTTGATCCTCGCGCAGATCCCCGACGCCCAGCGCGCCGACTACGACGGCGAACGCGCCGAACTCGCCGACGTCCTCGACGACCTCCGCAGCTTCGCCATGTTCGGCGGCAGCAAGGCCGTAGTCGTCCGCAGCGCCGACGAGTTCCTCACGCGCTTCCGCCCGCAACTGGAAGACTACGCCGCGACTCCATCCGACAGCGCCACGCTCATCCTCCGCCTGAACTCGCTCCCCGCCAACCAGCGCATCCATAAGGCCATCGCCAAGGTCGGCCAGATCGAAGACTGCAACCCTCCCAAGGAAAAAGACCTGCCCGCCTGGATCCTGCGGCAAGCCAAGGCCGCCCACAACATCACCCTCACCCCCGGTGCGGCGGCCCTCCTGGGCGACCTCATCGGTAGCGACCTAGGCCGTCTGGACACCGAACTGGCCAAGCTCGCGCTCGCATCGGACGGCGGAAAAGTAGACGAAGAAAAAGTCGGAACGACGGTGAGTTTTCAGCGCGAACGGCAGATGTGGGACATGACCAACGAGCTCGCCGCGGGCCGCGCCGCCGAGGCGTTGCGCCGCTGGCGTCAACTGCTCCAGACCGACCCGTCCGCCGAGTTCCGCGCCGTCACCTGGCTGGGCATGTGGCTGGAAAATGTCCGCAAGGCATTGGCGATGCGCAAGAAGGGCGCCAACGATTTCACCATCTGCTCCACCCTCCGCATCTGGCCCCGGGAAAACCAGGGCCCCTTCTTACAAACCGCCGCCGCCATGGGCTCCCCCGGCGTAGCCCGCGCCTTGGACCTCCTCGCCGCCACCGACCTCAAATCCAAGTCCGGCGTAGGCGAAGCCTCGACAAATGTAGAAGCCTTCCTTTTGGAAATGGCCAGCCGACAGCCTGCGCGAAGTCACCGGTGAAGACCCTCGCGTCACTTCTCGGATCAAATCGGTGGGCAGTGAGCTGAATGGGGGGCGATCTTCGCGTCTTTCTTCGCGCCTTCGCGGCTCTGTGAAAGCCCGCCGGCCCCGCTGTGGGAGCGGGGCCGGCGGAACGGAAAAGGCATCGGCGGCAGATGGGGCGGGCGGGCCGCGGCTCAGGCCTTGCGCCGGCGGCGCGACAGGAGGCCCACGGAACCCAAGGCAATGACAGCCAGGCTGCCCGGCTCCGGGACGGCGCTCGGAATCGTCCCAGCCTGAAACAGGCTGCCCAAATCATTGGACCCGGCAACCGTATTGTAACTGCCGTCGGCGCCCGGTTCGGTCAACGGGATGCTGTTGTCGATGAACGGCCCGACGTTGAAAATCTCCTGCATCGTCTTGATGTCGGAGGAGTGGTTCATGGCCACGTTGCTGGAGAAGGCGTTGCCGACGGCCAGCGGGGAGATCACGATCTCGGTGCTGGTGAAGCCGGGGCCGTCCCCGCCTTCGGTTTCGTCGTTCCAGATGACGATTGCGCCGTTGTTCTTGAAGGCCTGGGAGGCTTCGATCTGGGGGACGATTTGGGAGAGGAAATTGTCGCCGATGGCGATGGCTTGCTGGTCGGTGTTGTGGGTGTAGGTGACGCCGTTGTAGGTGAAATTAGTGTTCAGCGACGAGTGCATGTCGTTGTACTGGTTGGGGCTGATCCAGTTGTATTTGGCGACGGTGTTGTTGGCCAGGTCGGTGGCGAGCTGTCCGAGGGGCGCGACGTTTTGCGTGGCGGTGTCGGAGAAGAAGGCCATCGGGTTGTGCTTGACGGCGTAGTTGTATTGCGTGCTGCCGTAGTAGGGGTTCGTCGCGCCGCCGGGGTAGTTGCCCGAGGAGCTCTTGAGGGGACCGTTGCCGGAGACCTGATAGTCTTCCTGGTAATTGGTCCAGCTCACGTGCTGCTGGTTCATGAGGGCGGTCAGATGCTGCGTTTGATTTGGGTCGAAGATGTTCTTGGCGGCGACGGAAGGGTCGGCGTCGGTTGTGATGATGGTGTTGGTCGCGGCATTGTAGTTGGTCGCGGCCTCGGCCCAGATGTAGTTGGGCTCGGAGGGATGCACACCCTGGCCCGCGTTGGTGTAGTTGGTGGCGTAGGAGGTCATGGCGGCATTGGAGTTGCCGGGGGTGATCAGGCTGTTCAAATATGGGGCGGCGGTGTTCCCCTGAAGCTGCTGGATCGACGTGAACGTGGATGGCTGGGTGAAGTTGTGGTTCTCCATCGCGATGACGAAGACCGTGCCCACGCCATCGGCGCGGGAGGACGAAGCGAGCGAGCCTAGAGCGACTGCGGCTACCGCGGCGCGCAGAGTCAGACGTGAAACCGAGTTCATCGGATTCTCCTTTCAATGCGTCAAAACTTTTTCACTTCACGCCCCGATGGCGGAAGCGTGGGTCGGGACGATAGAAGCGGCGTGAAAATTTTGGTTGAGAATCGGGTTAGAGCGGCGGCAATTCTGCGCGCGGATTTCCATCAGGTCCGATGAAAATTGCGTCTCGGCGGGGATAACGTCGCGTTAGGGAGAGATCAGAATTGCGCTCAAGCCCAAACCCCGGACAAGCCGGCGTCTTGGGCTCTTTTCGCATGGACCAATCGCGATTTGCCCGCCAAAGCGCGCGAGGTGCAATTGATTACCGGACGACAGCGCTGTCGCTGGGTGGGGTCCCAAGGCGCGGGATTAAATCATCGCTTTCGTACGCACCGCATGGTAGAAACGACCGCCGGTGGAGGCGCTCTGTTCGGCATCGATGTTCGACGCGGGACGAGCGGGCGGCAGTTCCTTGGAGGAATCAATAATGCCAGGAATGGCGAAAGCGGGCCTGCGCGCGATGACTCGCGCCAGGTGCGGCGGGCGGACGGCGATTGTGGCCGCGGGATTTGCGATGGTGGCGGGCGGGACGGCGCGGGGGACGATTGTTTTCAACAATACTTTTGATCCTTCGGTCACCGGGTTGTCGAATTTCAACAGCCAGGTGAAGCCCGCGTTTCTGTACGCCGAACAGCAATTCTCGAATCTATTCAGCAACAACATCACCATCAACATGGACTTGGCGGCTACGCCCAACTCAAGCGTGTTCGGGCAGAGCAATTATTACCTGCAGGGCGTGTCGTTCACCGCCCTGAAGGCCGCGTTAACGAGCCACCGGACGACCGCTGCCGACAACTCGGCTGTCGCCAGCATCGGATTGGACCCGACGAACGGCGGAGTTTTTTGGCTCAATCTCGCCGAGGCCAAGGCGCTGGGCTTGCGGCCGGCGAATGATTCTTTCAACGACGGCACATTCACGTTTGGCACGACCGAGAGCTACACGTTCGACCCGACCAAGCGGTCGGTCCCGGGGAAATACGATTTCATCGGCCTGGCCGAGCACGAGATCTCCGAGGTGATGGGCCGCGTTCAAGGGCTTAACCTTAACAGCTTTTTCGTGCCGTACGACCTCTTCCGCTACAAGGGGACGGGCGTGCGGAGCCTGGGGGCGTCCGACGGCTCATCGGTCTATTTCTCGATCGATGGCGGCATGACGCATCTCAAATCATTCAACGCCGGCTCGGTCGGGGGCAGCGACTTCCAGGACTGGGCGTCGGGCACGAACGACGCGTTTAATGCCTTCAGCAGTTCGGGGGTTGTCAACGACATCACCACGGTGGACAAGACGGCGATGGACGTGATCGGCTACACCCTCGCTCCGGCCCCCGAGCCCGCCTCGCTCGCCGCCTGCGCCGCCGCACTGGCCGCCGGCCTGCTCGCCCGCCGCCGACGCCCGGCCTGATGGTCAAGCACCCAACCGCATGACAACCCCTTCAACCCCTACCGCACAAACCGGGACGGGTCCAATCCCGTTCGGCTCGACGGTTGCTTGCGACGATGCGGTGGCCCATCTGGGCCGAATCGATCCGGCCTCACGCGAGGGTGCTCCCGTCGGCGACTGTTGGACGGATGGGTTTGGCGCAGCGT
>JAQGHH010000449.1 GCA_028288945.1 Phycisphaerales bacterium | reverse complement strand
ACGCTCTTGCCGCTGCGCTTCTCCGGCGGCTCGGGCTTAACCCAGCCGGCGTTGAACGCGTAATCAATGATGTTCTGCTCGACCAGCTTGATCGTGACGGGCTTGTCATTGATGCCCAGTACGCAGGCTTCTTCGCAGGGCGCCGGACAGACGCGGCCGGTGAATTCCGGGAAGTTGTTGGTCTTGTGCAACATCTCCAGCGCGTCGAACCAACGGTTTTTGAAGACCAGGTCGTTCCATTCGGGAATGATGTTGCCCAGCGGGCAGCCGTTGTGGCAGAAGGGAATGCCGCAGTCCATGCAGCGCGCGCCTTGGGCGCGGAGCTTGTCCTCGGGGAACTCGTGATAGACCTCGTCCCAATCGAGGATGCGAAGCTGCACCTCGCGGCGGGTGGGCGTTTCGCGCTTGAAATCTATAAAACCCTTGGGGTGGCCCATTTCGCTGACTTCCTAAAAAACAGCCTGAATATTACGGACTGTAGCGTACTGTAGGGTGGGCGTACTCGCCCACCGGTTTCCCGACTGCAGGACCAATGGTGGGCGAGTACGCCCACCCTACGCGGTTCCATTTCCACGCCTGTTCGAACCACTCGATCACGGCGCTCAGCTTCACACTTTCGCGCTTTGCCGCTTGGAGAGTAGGTCGGCCCGGCGCTCCATTTCCGCGAGATTGTCCAAAACCCGCCGGTAATCATTGGGCATCACCTTGACGAAGCGCTTGAGGGCGGTGTCCCAGTTGTCGAGGATCTCCTTCGCCCGCACGCTGCCGGTGTACTTGAGGTGGCCTTCGAGCATCCGGCGGATCGTCTGCACGTCGTCGGGCTTGTCCGGCCCTTCGAGCGAAACCATGTTCTGGTTGCAGTGCCGGGGGAATTGGAGGTCCTCGTCGTAGACGTAGGCGATGCCGCCGCTCATGCCGGCGGCGAAGTTGCGTCCGGTGGAGCCGATGACAACGACGCGGCCGCCGGTCATGTATTCGCAGCCGTGGTCGCCGCACCCTTCCACCACTGCGTGAGCGCCGGAGTTGCGGACGCAGAAGCGCTCGCCCACGACGCCGCGGATGTAGATCTCGCCGAGGGTTGCGCCGTATCCGATGACGTTGCCGGCGATGATGTTCCCGTCGGCGGCGAAGGTCGCCTCGCGGGGCGGGAAGACGGCGATGCGACCTCCCGACAATCCTTTGCCGACGTAGTCGTTGGCATCGCCTTCCAGGAGGAGCGTGACGCCGCGCGAGAGGAACGCGCCCAGACTCTGGCCGGCGGAGCCGCGGAACTTGAAGGTGATCGTCCCGTCGGGCAGGCCGGCGATGCCGTGCTTTTTGGCGATCTCCGACGAGAGCGTGGTGCCGACCGTGCGGTTGGTGTTCTTGATTTCCAGTTCGTGCGAAACCTTTTCGCCGCGTTCGATCGCGGGCTTCGCCAGCGGGATGAGCTGGGTGTTGTCGAGGGAGACGTCCAGGCCGTGGTCCTGCTTCTGGACGTTGCGGATGGCGACGCCCGGCATGTCGGGCCGGTAGAGGATGGCCGACAAATCGAGGTGTTTGGCCTTCCAGTGCTGGCGGACCTGCTCGTCGAATTCGAGCAGATCGCTGCGGCCCACCATATCTTCAAATTTGCGGAAGCCCATTTGAGCCATGAACTCGCGGACCTCCTCGGCCACGAAGAACATGAAATTCACCACGTGTTCGGGCTTGCCGGCAAACTTCTTGCGCAGCTCCGGGTCCTGCGTGGCCACGCCCACGGGGCAGGTGTTCAGATGGCAGACGCGCATCATGATGCACCCGCTGGCGATCAGCGGCGCGGTGGAGAAGCCGAACTCTTCCGCGCCAAGCAAGGCCCCCACCACCACGTCGCGGCCGGTCTTAAGCTGGCCGTCGGTCTGCATCACGACGCGGCCGCGCAAATTATTCAGCACCAGCGTCTGCTGTGTCTCGGCCACACCCAGTTCCCACGGAAGCCCGGCGTACTTGATGCTCGTGAGCGGAGACGCGCCCGTGCCGCCACTGTCGCCCGCGATGAGGATGTGGTCGGCCTTGGCCTTGGCCACGCCCGCGGCGATCGTACCCACGCCCACCTCGCTGACGAGCTTCACGCTCACCCGCGCCGTCGGGTTGGAGTTCTTCAGGTCGTGGATAAGCTGCGCGAGGTCTTCGATCGAATAGATGTCATGGTGCGGCGGCGGCGAGATGAGGCCGACGCCCGGAGTCGAATGCCGCAGGCGGCCGATGTATTCGTCCACCTTGTGGCCGGGGAGCTGCCCGCCTTCGCCGGGCTTCGCGCCTTGCGCCATCTTGATCTGTAGCTCGTCCGCGTTCACCAGGTATTCGATCGTGACGCCGAAGCGCGCCGAGGCCACCTGCTTAATGGCGCTGCGGCGGAGGTCGCCATTATCGTCGCGGGTGAAGCGCTCGGAATCTTCGCCGCCCTCGCCCGTGTTCGACTTGCCGCCGATGCGGTTCATGGCGATGGCCAGATTCTCGTGCGCCTCCTTGCTGATGGAGCCAAAACTCATGGCCCCGGTCACGAAGCGCTTGACGATATCCTTGGCCGGTTCGACCTCTTCCAGCGGGATGGGAGACGGGCCTTTCTTGAAATTGAGCAGGCCGCGGATGTTGCAGCGGTGGCGGGCTTCGTCGTTGACGAGCTTGGAGTATTCCTTGAACGTCGGCAGGCCGGTGATGCGCACCGCCTGCTGGAGTTTGGCGACAGTGTCGGGGTTCCACATGTGGTATTCCCCGTCGCGTCGCCACTGGTAGAAGCCTCCGTTGTCGAGAACGTCGCCGTTAACATTGACGGGCGGGAAGCCCTTGTGATGGCGCGCCAGACTTTCGCGGGCGATGATGTCCAGCCCGACGCCGTTTAGGCGCGAGGAGGTGCCCGTGAAATACTTGTCGACCAGTTCCTTGCTCAGGCCCACGGCCTCGAAGATCTGCGCTCCGCGGTAGCTCTGCACCGTGGAGATGCCCATCTTCGACGCGACTTTGATGATGCCCTTGTTGGCCGCCTTGATGTAGTTCTTCTTGGCCTGCTCCAGCGAAAGGTCCTTGGGCAGCATCAGCTCGCGGTGCATGTCGGCGAGCGTCTCGAAGGCGACGTACGGATTCACCGCACCCGCGCCAAAGCCGATGAGCAGACAGAAGTGATGCACCTCGCGCGCCTCGCCCGTCTCGATCACCAGCCCGCACTGCGTGCGGATGCCCAGGCGGATGAGGTGGTGATGGACGGCGGCTGTACCCAGAAGGCTGGGGATCGGCGCGACCTCCGGCCCGACGCCGCGGTCGGAGAGGATGACGATCGATGCCCCCTCTTTCACCGCGGATGCGACGCTGTCACACAGCTCCTCGACGGCTGCGGCCAAGCCCTTCTCGCCATCGGCGACTCGGAAGAGCATCGGGATGGTCACCGAGCGCAGGTCGCCGACCTGCACTTCGCGCAACGTCTCCAAATCGGAGTTGCTGAGGATCGGCTGATTGAGCTTGACCAGATGGCAGGCCGAAGGCGATTCATCCAGCAGATTGCCTTCACGGCCCAGGTACGTGTAGAGCGAGGTGACGAGCTCTTCAAAGTTGGCATCGAGCGGCGGGTTGGTCACCTGCGCGAAAAGCTGCCGGAAGTAGTTGTACAAAAGCTGCGGCTTATCGCTCAAACACGCGAGGGGCGTATCCGTGCCCATCGAGCCCAGGCCTTCCAAGCCGCCGATGGCCATCGGGCTGAGTAGGATTTTCAGGTCTTCGTTCGTGTAGCCGAAGGCGTGCTGGCGAACCAGCAGCGTGTCGTGGTCGGGTTGATGGACGTTGCTGGGGGTCGGGAGCTTGTCCAGCTCGATGAGATTTTCCTCGATCCAGCGACGCCAGGGACGCTTATCGACCAGTTCGGATTTGATCTTGCTGTCGTCAACAATTTCGCCCTTCTTCATGTCGACGAAGAAGATCTTGCCCGGCTGCAAACGCCACTTGCGGGCGACACGCTCGGGCGGGACAGGCAGCACGCCGACCTCGCTGGCCATGATGACCAGATCGTCCTTGGTCACGTAGTAGCGGCTGGGGCGAAGGCCGTTGCGGTCGAGCACCGCGCCGATCACTTCGCCATTGGTGAACGCGATCGAAGCCGGTCCGTCCCACGGCTCCATCAGGCAGGCGTGGTATTCGTAGAAGGCCTTGAGATCGGGCTCCATCAGGTCGTGCTTCTGCCAGGCCTCGGGAATGAGCATCAGCACCGCGTGCGGCAGGCTGCGGCCGCATGCGTTCATGAACTCCAGGGCGTTGTCGAGGGTGGCGGAATCCGAGCCGCTCTCGGTGAGGATCGGGTACATCTTCGGCAGCTCGTCGCCGAAAATTTCGCTCTTGAGCGACCCGGACCGGGCGCGCATCCAGTTGCGGTTGCCGCGGAGCGTGTTGATTTCGCCGTTATGGGCGA
>JAQGHH010000442.1 GCA_028288945.1 Phycisphaerales bacterium | reverse complement strand
TCCTGGGCCTGATCACGGTGGCAGGGCTGGCGTTCATTGCGCGGTTTGCGTGGGAGAAATGGCAACTGCGCCGCCGGGCGCAGCGGATAGGCATCACGTCGCTGCCGCACGATGAGCAAATGCGCCTGGCGCGCCAACTGGGCTTCTACGACGACTTGCTGCAGCTCTTGGGCCGGCACCAGATCTCCCGCCCGCGCCACCTGACGCCCCTGGAGTTCAGCCGTTCCTTGTTGTTCCTTCCCGCCGGGGCGTATGAAACGGTCTCGCGCCTGACGGAACTGTTCTACAAGGTCCGCTTCGGCCGGGCCGAACTGAGCATCGCCCGGCGAAGGCACCTGAGCGCGGTCATCGAGCGGCTGGAATCGGAGTTGGCGACGAAGGGCGAATAGTTGCCAGTCTCCGGTGAAGGAAGCGGATGCGGTTTTACCACTTCTGCTTCCGCCACTGACAACTGACAACTAGTTCCCGCCTACCTCTCCATCCCCTTGAACCGCTCTTCATCCATGACGACGTTGTTGTAGCGGAGCAGGGTGCCTTTGGCGCGTTCGAGGCGGGCGATGGCGACGTTGTAGCTCGCGACGGCCAGGGCCTCTTGCCGTCGGGATTCGGCAAGGCGCTCCTGGGCGTCGAGCTCGAGCTGCACGAAATTCGGCGTGAGCGGTTCGCCGTTGGCCCGGCGGTCTTCCAGTGCCGCGAGCTCGTCGGCGGTGGCGAACCGCGCCTTGCGGCGGCCGTCCATCTCATTCCACGTGGTTTCCACTTCACGCACCGCCTGCGTCACGTCCAAACTGACCTGCGAAACGAGGTTCTGGTATTGCGCGATCGCCTGTTCGTACTGAAGCCAGCCGCGACGGTAGACGGACCGGGCCTCGCGGTTGCCCAGCGGCAACTCGAAGTTGAACCCGAGCGACCAGCTGGTGTGTGCCGCATTCCCCCACTGGTTGTGGAACGTAGCCCCCTGGTTTTGCGCCAAGCCTTCCAGCGTGAAGGAGGCCGTCAGGTCGAGCTTGGGCTGCATGTTGTTCTTGGCCACGTCCGCCGCTATCGCCGCATCGTTGATGCGGAGCAGTTGTTGGCCCAACTCCAGGCGGTTATTGACGGCGGTGTTCACCTGGTCGGCGATCAGGAACTCGATCTTGGTCTCGGAAGGGGGGTCGAAGGGAAAGATGACCGCGTTGCCGGTCACGGGGAAGTCGGGGTCGTTCATCCGCCGCTTGATGTCGTCCGACACGTCGCGGATGCGCGCCTTAGCGCGGATCAGAGTCGCTTCGCGCGTCCGGATGGAGGCCAGCGCCTGCATGGTCTGCACCCGCGACACGTCGGCCCCGGCACGCTGCCGGCCGAACAGGATGTCATACATCGCGTGCGACTGCTTCAGGAGCGCTTCCTGGATCAGCACTTCCTGCTCGGCCTCCTGGAGCTGCCAGTAGTCCTTTTCCAGCTCGGCGATGTTGTCTTCCAAAGCCTTTCGGAAATCGAGCACCGACACGCGATAATCATTTCGGGCGATGGTGATCTTGGCCTGATTGATCTGATACCCAAAGTCGCGAAGCAACGGCTGGGTGATCTGAAACTTGAGCTGGTCGTCCCAATACGGGTTCAGTGTAAACCGCCGGGGCAGCAGGTAATTGTACTGGGTCTGGTAGCTGAGCTGGACTTGACCGCCCGTGGGAAGCAACTGCTTGAGACCCGATTCGCCGGTATAAACTTCGCCGCGTTCCACATTAAGGGTGTCCTGCTTGCCGACGACCAGTGGATCCTGAATAACCTGCCCGGCGAAGGGTATGTCCTGGTGCTCGTACTTGGCATTAAGAAAAAAGACGGGGTCGTAACGGGCCTGCGCCTCGAGGATGCGGGTCTTGGCGACAGCAGGGTCGTAGCCGGCGACGCGCACTTCGTTGCTGTGCAGGACCGAGCGTTGGATCACGTCCTGGAGCGGCATGCGGACGATCATTTCGCCCGGCCGGGCGCGGCCCGGACTTGCCGAAACGTCGATGTCGTACTTCTGCGCCGTTGCCGGCTGGGAGGCCGGTTGTGAGTCCGGTTGCGAGGCCGGCCCCGACGCCGGGCGGCTGGCGGCGTCCGACGAGGATTCCCCGATGTCTTCCAACGTGGTCGGCAGGGGGGGCATCGATTGCTGGGGGGCTTCGCGGCTCGGGATGCGCTCGGCCCTCTGGATGGCCAGGGGGTCGAACGGAGGCGGGGATTTTAACCCGCAGCCGACCAGCCCGAATCCGCCCACCGCCATTGCCAACGCCGTGATGGTTGATGCCCGCAGTCCCTTACGCATATTTCGACTCCGTCCGCGAAGTAAACCCAAACCCACGTTCCGGCGGGGATTATAAAGACACCCGAGCCCGACGCCATCGGAGTTCCCGGCGATTGTCAGGTAAAGTTGCACCGCCCTCCGCCGGCTTGGTGTTCCGATAAACACGCCAATCCCGATCATCGGCACATCCAGTTGCGAATCTTTTGCGATCTGTGGGCGTCCCGCAATAATGCGTATTTGCCCCGGCGGGCCGAGCCGGTATCATGGCGAGCTATGCCGCCAAGCCCTGAACCGAGGCAGAAGACCCCCCAGCAGTTAGTGGACGACCTGGGTCTCTACCCGCCGTACGCTTACGATTTCCTTCAGGAAGGCCTCGAATTCACCGTCCGCAAGATCCACAGCGCGACCCCCGCCAAGCCAAAGGAGAGCCGCCACGTCGACGGCCGCCAGCTTTGCGAAGGCCTCCGCGAGCTGGCCCTTGAGAAGTGGGGCCGGCTGGCGCGCACGGTTCTCAACCGTTGGAACATCACCTCCACGCTGGACTTCGGGAGGATCGTCTTCGCCCTGATCGAAGTCGGCCAGATGCAAAAGACCGACGACGACACGATCAACGACTTCAAGAACGTCTACGATTTCAAGTCCGCCTTCGAGTCCAGCTACCGCATTCCGAGTGGCTCATGAGCAAGGGGAGGAACCCGCGGAACCCGCGCACCGGCAAGGACCCCGCCAATCCCCCGCGGGGCGAGGGCCAGCCCAGGCCCGGTTCAAGCGACAAGTCAGGCCAGGAGGGCAGGGAGCCGACGTTCCCTCCGCCCCTCAAGCCCCGCCGCACGCTGTTTTGGATTCTGGCCGTGCTGGTGGTCGCGTGGCTCATCACGCTGCTCGTGATTTATTTCATCACCATCTACCCGAACCGGGCCAAACTCCGCACGATTGAGATCGACCGTACGCCGCAATCCCGCACTTCTTACGCCCCTCCGGGGCTGTCCGCCAAACACTGCTCGTTTCCCATGGCTTGCGCCGTGGGCTAAGTTCTTAGGCCCCTCCCGGGCTACTGGCCTTGGCGCGGCGTATCGCCCGTTCCCATCGCCCCTTTGATGTCGAATCCGTACGCCAGGCCGGCGAGGATCAACTCGCCGCACGTCGCCCACAGCCGTAGCAGCACGCTAAGAAATGCGAGGAACCCGAGAAGCGCCTTGGGGTCGGCGAACTGTTGCCGGACCGCGGGCGGCAGCACGAACTCCATCGCCGTCACGAACACCAATTCGCGCACGCCGATCCCGCCCGGCGCCCAGACGGCCAGAAACCCCGCGCACCAGGCGAGCGAATACGCCCCGGCGACCACCCACCACTTCGTGAATTGCAACCCCAGCGGCCGGGCCGTCAGCACCCAAATCGCCAGGCTCTGCCAGATCAGCCCCGCGACTGTCCAGATCAAAAGCCCGGCCAGAATTCCAAACCCCAATTGCCGGGCCACCGCCGGCTTCCCCAGGCGGCTCATCACCCGGTTCACCAGGCCGTAAAACACCTTCGGATGCAGCACGAGCAAAAGCACCGGCACCAGCGCCATCGCACAGAACATCCAACCGCGGGCGCTGCCGTGCAGGTGCTTGGTGCCGTCCCACAGCAGGCAGGTGATCGCGACGAGCACGTTGGCCAGCAGGAATAGGACGAGTTCGAGGATCTGGCTGGTCGAGCAGACCGACCCGCTGACGCCGTACGGCTTGGCGAGGTACGCCCGTCCGACCACCTGCCAGATCACGCCCGGCAGATAGCGGGCCAATTCGCCGGTGGACCAGATCCGCGTCGACGCCGCGACCGGCAGACGGTGGCCGAATCCGATGAGAATCCGCCGCCAGCACAGGGATCGAAATACGAAAAGGAACCCGGCGAACATCGCCGACGCCAGAAAGAACCGCCCCCAACTTAACTGCCAGACGTGGGTTTTGAATTGGTCCCAGTTTTTAACAATCGGCCTGCTGATCCAGACGAAAATGCCGAGCGTGATCGCCACCCCGATAAGCCGTCGGAGCCACACAGGCACTGCCGCGCGCCTGCTCCGCACGCCGGGCGCAGCCGCGGGCGTTTCAACCGTCGGCAGATTCATGAATTGTTCGAACATCACAGGGCGCGATTCTAAGCCGCACGGGGAATGGATGCGAGACGACAACTGAGCGGACGAGCCCGGATTTCAAATCTCAAATCCAAGATCTGAGATCTCAATTCCGAAGGCTCTTTCAATTTGCATTTCGCAATTTTCACTTTGCAATTTGCAATTCCACCCTTCCCTTCATTCTCTCCCCCCATTTCAGTACAACATCCCTCGCATGCACGGCGACATCGACCGCATCCTGATCCCGCGCCAAAAGATCGCCCAGCGCGTGCACGAGCTGGCCGCGCTGATCACCGCCGACCACACGCCGCCGCGACTGGCCGGCAGCGCCGAGGTGACGATCGTCCCCATCCTCACCGGCGCGATGGTTTTCTGCGGCGACCTGATTCGTGAAATCCCCATCGCCATGAAAATCGGCCTGCTCACGGTCAGCAGCTACCCCGGCCGTAGCGTCTCCAGCCAGGGGGTGCAGGTGATCCAGCGCCAGCTCGAAAACGTGCGCGACCGGCACGTCGTGCTCGTCGACGACATCCTCGACAGCGGCAACACGCTCAGAATGGTCGTCCCACTGGTGCAGCAGATGGGGGCGGCGAGCGTGCGGACGTGCGTACTGCTCAAAAAGGACCGGCCCGCCGCCCGCGAAATGGCGGTGGACTACGTGGGGTTCGAAATCCCCGATGAGTTCGTGGTCGGCTACGGGCTCGATTTCGATAATTACTATCGGAACCTGCCGGACATCGTTACGCTAAAGCGCGACGTTCTGGAGGCCCGGCCGTGAGCCTTGCCACGATAAGACCCAAAGCCGCACGGGTGCGCCGCCGTCCGTCGGCGGCGCAAACGCCCGGCCGCGCGACCTGGCCGCGCGTCATGCCGCCGAAGCCGATCAGGCGCGGCGTCGTCTCCACGTTGATGAGCCATGTGGGTCATGGGCAGCCGACGGCTTGCCCGTGCGCTTCAGATGGGAAGGGACCAGGCGTCTTCCATGCCGCCGACGGCGCGGCCGCCCCGGCCGCGCCCGCGGTTACGTCCGTCGCAACTCTCCTCACGCGCCACGTCCTCCGCGACGGCGAACTGGTCATCCTCTTCCTCAAGCCTTCGCGCTGGTACATCGCGCTGAACTCGCTGAGCACGATCGCCGCGGTGGCGATCGTCCTAGGCGCCTTGCACAACGCGCCACACCTCCGCGGCTACGTCGAGGCGGGCGTCGTCGTGATAGCCGGGCGGGTCATGTGGTCCGTCCTGAACTGGATGGGCCGCCTTTACGTGTTAACCGACCAGCGCGTCCTGCGCCTCTCGGGCGTGTTCAACATTGAGATTTTCGACTGCCCGATCCGAAAAGTCGCGCGCACGCGCGTGTTCCGTACGTTCCGCGAACGGCTGCTCGGACTGGGCTCCATCGAAATCATTCCGGCCCTCGAAGACCGCCCCTGCGGCATATGGCAGACGGTCCGTCGGCCGGACGAAGTTAACGAGCAGATACAACAAGCCATCCGCCGAGGCTCGCAGGGGCACTGAGTTCCCTTTCTTTTTCGGGGAGAGGGCAGGGTGAGGGTGAATCGTTCCAAGCCGGCGATGGCGCGTTACGCAAAAAGCACCCACGCTTTTTGCAGCAAGCAGGAACATCTCCGTCTTCACGCTTCACCCTCACCCCGGCCCTCTTG
>JAQGHH010000428.1 GCA_028288945.1 Phycisphaerales bacterium | reverse complement strand
GTGATCGCGATTGTGCTCCTCTGGCACGCTCACGCCGCGATGCTCGAAGTTGTGGCGTCCATGATCACAGGCGTATTCGCCGGCTGTATCTGGGCCATCGCCCGCCGTCCCAGCCGCCTTCAGGCTGCTCTTGAAGCGGACCGGCAATTGAATCTTGACGATCTTCTTTCCTCGCCATGGATCGTCGGCCGCCGGCAGGCTCCGCCGGACCACTGGCTTACCTCGCTCTTGGCCCAAGCCGAAGATCGCAGCGCGCACGCCTCGCCCACGAAGGTGAAGATTCGCAGACTGGGCGCGCGATCGTGGGGCGGAATCGCGCTGGCCGTGGCATTGGTATTGACCTTCGCATCCTTCGGCCCGGCACCAGCGCCCAATCAATCCGCCGAAGCGCACCGTCCCGTCGTGGCCACCAGGATCGGTTTTTCCGACCGCGCGGAGCAATCAGTGCTTGATCGTTCCCCGGCCGCGGACCACCGTCCGATTCTGCTTCCCGATCCCGACGACGCCAACGCCAGCACACTTGGCCAAAACACCGCCCCGCCCCCGTCCAAAGCGAAGGCGGGCGCTGTCGATGTTCCGGATTCAAGCGACCACGCCTCCGCCGCGTCACCCGACGACGGCCACGGCGCGGGCTCCGCCCGCACCAAGCCACCCACCGCGCCGACGCCCACCCAAGGTCAACAATCCGCGACCGCCTCCCAGTCCAACCACAACACGGGTGAAGCCACCGCGGGTACCGGCGCGCCCGGCGCGCAAACCCTCCGGAACGACACGACTGCCATCGGCACCGTGGCCGGCCTTACCCCCTCAACCAACTCCGCACCTCCGTGGAAATCCGCCAACTGGCCCACCGACGTTGACCGTGCCCGCCGGGCGCTCGACGCCGGCCAAATCCCCGCGGCTTATCGCGACCTTGTCCGAACCTACTTCGCACCGTAAATCCACCCCGCTGCTATTTTCCCGAAAATCAGGAATTCCCCCATTCCACGATTCATTGGGGGGCCGTAAATCTGCCCGCCAATCTTCAACACTAAGCATTCAGCGCTTCGTCCTCGGTCCCGTCACCTCGTCCAGATTCCGCCTATGCCAAAGAAATCGACCATGCCGACCGAAACTAACGGTGGGCGTTGCGGAATCTCGCGTGGTATATTGACGGGGGCCGGGCTAATCAGAAGGATGGATGCCGCGCCTGCGGAGGGGTGTTGTGCCGCATCGGGCATCAATGCCCGTGCAGGCCTTGCTGGTGGATCTAAATGCCCATGCGTGATGTACTAGCTGACGAGACGCTGGAGGGGGACCCGGAAGGGGATCGGCCCGCCCCGGCGATCGAGGCCGTCGCCATCCGCGACGGCCTGGAAGGTCGTCACGTCTGTCCCTTTTGCGGCTCCATCAACGACGGCACCAGCCCCACCTGTCCCCGCTGCACGATGGAAAATACCCCCGCAGCCCGCAAAGCCACCAAGCCGCGGATCGGGCCCTGGTACGTCCTGCAAAGCCGCAATCCCGCCGCCCCGGGTATGAAATGGGAAACGCTCCTCGCCTTCGTGCGCAAGGGGCGGGTCAAGCCGCAATCAATCGTTCGCGGGCCGACCACGCATCAACTTTGGCGCTTTGCCGCCCACGTGAAGGGGCTCAGTCGCGAATTCGGAATTTGCTACAGTTGCGGCGGGGCGATCGGCCACACGATCACCGTCTGCCCCCAGTGCAACCGTCTGCAGGAGCCCCCGGCCCATCCCGACGCGCTCATCGAAGGCGTGGACGAACCCACCCGCGGGCCGGTATTTAAGGAGATTTCTCCCGACGGCGCGCCCGCATCCATCCCCGCGGTGCCTCCGGGAAATGCGCCGTCGTCGGACGATTTATTCAGGGCGCAGGAAGACCGCGAGAACCTCGCGCGCGAATTGGGCGCGATCGCCGACGCCCGCGAATCGGTCGTGCGCGACCGCGAGGAAGTCGAGGAGGCTCGCGAGTCGTTCGAGCAGGAGCGCCAGGCCGTCGTGGCCGAGCGCGAAGCGATCGCACTTGACCGCGGCGTCTTCGAGTCGGAGAAGGCCGCCGTCGCCCGCGAACGCGCCGTCCTGCTCGCGGAGCGCGAAGCCTTTGAACGCGAGCGTGTCGGGATCATCCGCGACCGGGAGATCGTCAAGCTCGATCGCGAGACCGCCACGCGCGAGCGCGACGCTTTCGCGCAGAACACCGCGGCCCTGGAGCTCGAGCGCCAGGCCATCGCCCAGGAGCGGGAAGCGCTGATAAAGGAGCGCGACGCGTTCCACCAGGAGCGTGCCGCGTTCGCCCGCGAGCGCGACGCCGGTGCCAAGGAGCGGGGCACGTTCGAGCTGCAGCAGGAATTCGTCGCCCTCGCCCGCGACCGCGAAGGGATGGAACAGGAGCGCGAGGCTTTGGCCAGCGAGCGGGAGGCGATCTCCCGTGAGCGCGACGCGATCGCTTCCGAGCGCGCCGCCGCGGCCCGCGACCGCGAGGCGGTGATCCGCGAGCGCGATGCGCTCGCCGGCGACGCGAGGGCGTTCGCCCAGGAGCGGGAGGCATTCGTCAAGCAGCGCGAATCCGTCGCCCGCGAGCGTGACGCGCTCAACCGCGACCGCGAAGCCGCCGCCCGCGCACGCGATGCCGTCCTCCACGAGCGCGAGACGATCGATCAGGAGCGCGAGATGCTCGATCGCGACCGCCAGGCCCTGCACCGTGACCGCGACGGGCTGGTGCGCAACCGGGAAGCCCTTTTCCGCGAGCGGCAGACGCTGGCGCGCGACAACGGGTTGCCGGGTGACGAGCAGTCGACGACGAAGAAATCCACCCCCGCGCTTCCGCCCCTCCCGGAAGTCGGCACCAATCCAGGCGAGACACCTTCGACGCCCGAGTCCGAGGCCGTGCCGACGGCGGCCGCAGAGCCTTTTGACTTGGAGTCCGACCCGGAGCCAACGGTCAACAATCCCCGGGGGAGCTCTCGGCAGCCCGCAAAGCCGCCGCGTTCTCTATGGAAGGATTCGTTCGAAACGATCGCCGAGCCACCGATCGCGGAGATACCGACCCCTCTGCCCGTCGAAGCATCTTCATCGCCCATGCCGACGCCGGCCCGCGATCCCGTCGCGAACGGGCCGGCCGTCCCCCTGACCTTTCCCAGCATGGGCAACCGAAAGGCGCCGCAACGCGACGGCTTCCTGTCGGCCAAGGATTTGGCGGCGGCTTTCAAGCTCGATTTCGCACCGAGCGCGCAAGGCAATTCGTCGGCGTCGGCCGCTTTGGCCACCCCTCCGCCCGAAACGCCCGAGGATTTCAAGAGCTTCGTCACGATGCTGCGCGACCGCGACAAGCCACGACGACCCAAGCGCAAGCGGAAGGTCTTTGCAATATTCCTGCTCGTCGGCACGGTCATGCTTCTGGCGGCGGGCATGGGCGTGCTGGGGGACCAGGCCAAAGCGATGGTCGGCAAGATCCGCCAGACCCTCTCCTCCGCTCTGCCCGCGAATTCGGCAACCCCCGCCGACCCCAAAGACGACACCCACGCCGACACTTCGGGCGACCACGGGCATTCTGCCCCGGGAAATTCCGGCGCGCTTCCGTATCCTCCCGGCAATTCGATCCAGCCCACGCCCATTCCGACTCCGCCCGCTCCGCCGGAACCACGACAAGCCATCGGCTCAGCCACCGCCCCGGCCGTTACGCCCCCGACCACGCGTCCCGCGCCCGCGACGACGCTTCCCGACTCTCCGTCCAAACCGCCTGCCGACAAGATCGTGATCTCCCCACTCACCGCCGATTCGCGGCCGACACCCGCCGCGACGCGGCCCAGTAACCTGGCGGTGCAATCGCCCGTCGCCCAGACTCCCGCGCCCAAACCGCCCGAGCGCCCCGCGCCGCGTCCGGGGACCAATTCGGACCCGGCGCAAGCACAGGCCCTGGCCCGCGCCATCCGCGGACAGGCCTTTGATGCCGAGATCCGCGGCGATTTCGCCGAAGCCGCCCGTCTCTATGAGCAAATCAAAAAGCTCCCACAGGAAGCCTGGCCCGCCGACTTGGAGCTCCGGCTCAAGCTCGCACGTGAGCAGCAGAATCAGAAATAGAAACCGGGTCCCCTTGGACACGAGTCTGGACAATCACACGTCGAAGAACTCGGCTACCTTGCACCGAAAGCCCGGCAGCGCGATTTCGCCCGTGATTTCCTCCCGCTCGCTAAGCAACTGCACGCTGCCGTCTGGGCGATAGATGTGAACGTGCCGCCAGTGCGGATTGACGACCCAAACCGCGCCAAAACCCGCCTTGAGATATTGCTCGACTTTTTCGTCAATTTCTTTGATCCGATCGTCCGGCGAGAGCACTTCAATGGCGAGGTCAGCCGGTATAGGCGTGTAACCGGGTCTTCGCCAATGTCGCCTTTGCGAGATGCCCGCACCAGTGACACGTCAGGGAATCGCAGCGTATTGGGCGAGTCGGCAAAGAATTGATAGCCAAGGTCGCTGGAATAGACGGTGGCTTCACGCCTTTTCTTCGCCTCATTTCTGAGCAGCGATCCGATCGCAGCCGCCACAGCACTCGACCTTTCACTCACAGGCCGCTCCCTTAAATGGCCGTCAACGAGTTCATAGCCCGCGAGGTTCGGGTCATCCAGAAGATCTTGCGGCGTGTACGTCTTTTCCGCGACGAGCGTCATGATTGCACCTCAGCCCATTATACAACAAAGCAGCCCCCGGCATGAGCCGGGGGCTGCTTTCCGACAACTGCGTCAATCGCGACGAACTACCTGCCCGCGTCCTTCACCTTCTCACCGGCGTTCTTCATCGCACTGCCGGCGGATTTCATCGCGTCCTTTGATTTGTCGATCGCCTTGCCCGCCGCGTCCTTGGTCTTGTCGGCGGCCTTGTCGATCCCGTCCTTCACTCGGTCCTTCATGTCGCTCATGGCATACTCCTTTAAAACGGTTCAATTCGCCCGGTCACTTCCACGAATCGCGCAGCTCGCGCACGCGGTCGTGGGCCTGTTTCACTTCGCCGTACTGTCGGCGGACGACTCCCGCCACGTCGGGTGACAGGTCGGATTTCAGTGCGTTCTCGTACGTCTTGACGGCCACGTCCTCGCCGCGTTCGGCTTCGTTGAGGATCGATTTTTCGCCGCCGCCCAGTGCGCTCTTGAGGTTGATCCATCCGCGGTGAACTGCGGCGGTGGCGCTGCCGGACTCTTGGGCTTTTCCGCCCAGGCGGGAAACCTCGGCTTGCAGTTCCCCGGCAAAGCGGGAGCGCTGCCGGGCGAATTCCTGGAAGGCGGATTGCACGCGCGCGTCCTTCACGTCCGCCGCCGCACTCTCGAATCCGTTCTGACCGTCCTTAAGGGTTTCGATCAGGCCGTTAAGGGTGGAGATTGTTTCG
Source organism: Phycisphaerales bacterium (assembly GCA_028288945.1). Taxonomy (GTDB): domain Bacteria; phylum Planctomycetota; class Phycisphaerae; order Tepidisphaerales; family Tepidisphaeraceae; genus RYN-428. Next base: position 5,803 of record JAQGHH010000428.1, on the reverse strand, counting down.
TTAGCCATGATTCCGATTCCTTTCCGCCGGTGTACGTTTGAGCCGGCTCGTCGAACCGACCCTAGCACTCCTAAGCCGCAGGCGCGAACCCCCAAACCCGCAGATCGGCGGAAGGTTTTTCGCCCCGTGGCGACCCCGGGGGAAATACTGTCATAAATGGGGTTTCCCGCTTTCCCTCCCGAGATTATGTAAAGATCCCTACTCGTGGACCAATAATAACGGCCGCGTCCCGTGGCTGGCACTGCGCCGACGTTTCGGAAACTACATAAGCTGTGCGGCGAAATGCGATCGCAATGGCGAGGCGGATGATTTCGCGCACGCGCGGACGCGGCCCACATACCCTCGGGACAACTTTTGCATCCAATCATAAATTCTTGGTATAGAATACATCGACACCCCTCATTGTTTCTCGAGGGTGTGTGGGGTTTGTTTTTTCGGTTGGGGCGTCTCTCTGTGGAATCCGGGTCGTCGGCAGGTGGCGCAAAGTCCGCGCGTGCGACCGTGCTTTTGCAAGGCGAGTGAATACTGCTTTTGATACGCTGAGTAGCGCCGTGGTGATTCATCCGGCGGCTGGCTCAGGCGATTAAGGGGACAATGAGCTCTTTGTGGATCCATCCTCTCACCCTGCGCGGGCTCAGTACGCTCGCGATGGGCAGGGCGTTTCTTCGCTACCGCAATCCGCGCCGGAAGGCTTCGGGCAGGCACCAGGACGAGTTTTACGAACGGACCTGGCGCGAAGCGGCCGAGGAACTGGGCGGCACGTCTAAGCGGCTGAATTTTGAGATCAGCGAGATCGAGATCGACGGGTTCCGCACACGCGTCGTTCACAACGTCAGTGAAATCGACAGCCCGCCCACGCTCGCGGTACTGCACGACAAGCCGCTGACCCATCGTATTCTTCGGGAGCACGGCCTGTGCGTCCCACGGCACGCGACGTTCTCCGCCAGAGAGATGGGGCAGGCGGTCGAATTCATCCGATCCACCGACGGCGATTGCGTGGTAAAGCCCTCGGGCGGCACCGGTGGCGGCCGCGGGGTCACCACGGGAATCCGCAAGCTCTCACACCTCGCGTTCGCCGCCGCACATGCCGCCGTGTACGCCGATCAGTTGCTCATCGAAGAACAGATCGAAGGCGAGAACTACCGCCTGCTTTTCCTCGACGGGGAGTTGCTCGACTCCTTCGTCCGTCGGCACCCGACCGTTGTCGGGGACGGCAAGTCGTCGGTGGCCCGGCTCGTCGAACTCAATAACGAAAAGCGGCTGCAATCGCGCGCGGAAGTTTCGCAGGTTCTATTGACCATCGACCCGGACATGCGCCGGACGCTGGCCAAGCAAGGCTTGTCCTTGAGTGCCGTCCCGGCGGGGGGGCGGACGGTCAGGGTCAAGACCGTCATCAACGAAAACTCCGGCGCGGACAATGAGACCGCCACTCCCTTGCTTTGCCAGTCCATTATTGCCGACTGCGCCAGGGCGGTGCGGACGCTGGGCGTTCGCTTTGCGGGGATCGATTTGATCACGCGCGACCCGGGCGTGCCGCTGGCGGAATCGGGCGGCGTCATCCTCGAAGTAAACGGGACGCCAAATCTCTACTATCACTACAAGAAAAAGGACGGAGCGTTCCCGGTTGCCGTTCATCTCCTCAAGCATCTCGCCGCCACGGCGGGCCGCCGGCACGACGGCGAACGGGACACTTTATCGCGCTACCATCAGGAGCCGTCCAGCGTCTGATCAGATCCTCAACCGGAAAACCGGGACAGGTCCAATTAATTGGAGTTAATTGGACCTGTCCCGGTTTTTAATGGTGCGTTATTCAAACCCGCAGTTTCGCTTGGGGCGATTGCAGTTGCCGGATCATTCCGGCGGCATCGAATTCGTTCCAGGATTCGACGATCCGCCCGTCGTGCCAGCGGGCGATGGCGATCGCGGTTGACGTGATCGCGCGGCCCGTCGGCGCGATGCCGATGCCGTCGCCGGTGTGCGTTCCGGCAAAGGTGAGGCGTACTGCCGTTTGATCTCCGTCAACGAGGACGTCCTCCACGTCGAGGTGCAAATCCGGAAAGGCCGAGAGAAATGTCCGGCGGAAGGCCGTGAACTGGTCCAACCCGCGCGCCGGCCGGCCGTCTTCGCCCAAGCCGTGGATCAGCAACGTCGGCGATGCCAATCGCGCCATCGTCGAATCGTCACGCCGGTTCCAGACCGCCTCGAACCATTCCCGGGAGAGTGCTCCGATGTCGTGTTCCATGGCCGCCTCTGGTTAGGGTGCCCGAGTCTACTTCTGACCACTCGATTCTGCAAAAGGCGCGAGCCGCCGTAACACCGCTGGTGAATCGGCGTACTTCCAATTGGGGATTCGGTCGGAGGACTCGCCCATGCGAACGGCCTGCGGTTGCGACGTTCATCCCGGCGGCTTAAGCCGGCGGGACATGCTGCGCCGGGCGGGGCTGGGCGTCGGGTCGCTGGCGCTGGCGGCGATGATGTCGGAGCAAAAACTGCTCGGGGCACAAGCGGACGCGCCGGTCCTCGGCACGCAGATCGTCCCGCGGGCCAGGCGCGTGATCATGTTGTTCATGGGGGGCGGGCCGAGTCAGGTCGATACGTTCGATCCCAAGCCCGAGCTTACGAAACTCGATGGCAAGAATGTGCCCGAGAGCATCGCCAGGGGAATCACGCAGGCGCACCGCGTGCACCTGAGCAACCTGTTTGCGTCCCCCTGGAAATTCAAGCAATATGGCCAGAGCGGCTTGCCCGTGTCGGAGCTGTTTCCCGAGGTCGGCAAGCGCGTGGATGATTTGTGCATTCTTCGGTCGATGCGCCATCCGAGCCCCGTGCATTCGCCCGCCGAGTACATCGCACTTACCGGCAGCCAGGGGGGCGAGCGGCCGAGCCTCGGGGCGTGGGTCACCTACGGGCTGGGGAGCGAGAACCAGAATCTCCCGGCGTTCGTGGCGATGCTCAGCGGAACAGACCCGGGTGAGCCGAGCAAGACGCCGGGCTGGAGCAATGGATTTCTTCCCGCCCGTTACCAGGCCACACGATTCAAGGACGGCGGAATTCCCAACCTCGCGCTGCCGCCGGAATTCACGATGGAAGACCGGCGCAAGCAGATGCAGCTCATCGAAGAATTCAATCGCCGGCATATGGAAGAGCATTTGGAGGAAACGGAACTCGACGCCCGCATCCGCAGTTACGAGATGGCGTACCGGATGCAGACCGCCGCCCCCGAAGTTTTCGATCTCTCCGGGGAAACCCAGGCGACTCGAAAGCTCTACGGCCTTGATGAAAAAGAGACGGCGGATTTCGGCAAGGACTGCCTGCTCGCCCGCCGTCTGGTCGAACGCGGCGTGCGGTTCGTGCAGCTCCGCCTCGCCTTCTGGGACGCGCACGCGAAGATCGTCGAGAACCACACCCAGCTCGCCCGCAAATCCGACCGCCCGATCGCGGCGCTATTGATCGACCTCAAACAACGCGGCCTGCTGGACGACACGCTCGTGGTATGGGGTGGCGAATTCGGCCGCACGCCCGGCGCGGAGGCGACCGGAAAGGACACCGGCCGCGACCATAATTGTTCCGGCTACACGATGTGGCTCGCGGGAGGCGGGGTCAAAGGCGGCCAGGCCATCGGCGCGACGGATGCGGTGGGATACGCCGCTATCGAACGGCCGATCCATCCCAATGATCTGCACGCCACGATCCTTCACGCACTGGGGATCGATCAAAATCGCCTTTGGTTTGAGCACCACAATCGCCGCGAAAAAGTAACAGTGAACGGCGGGGAAGTGGTGCGCGAAGTGTTCGCGTAATCGCGGCTAGTCTTTCTTCCCGACCGCAAACCGCGCCCGCGTTTCCAGGCACAGCTCTCCGCCGATCTCGTATTCCCGGCAGATGTTCGGTCGGTCTTCGTGGTGGCCGCATTTGCCGGTGGCGGGTTCCCACCAGATGCAGGGGCGGGATTGGGCGATCAGCTCGGCTTCGATTTTCCTCGCCTCGTATACTTCACGCTGCAACGCGACGGGGATGAAATCGATTTCATCGAGGTAGGGTGGGACGCTCACTTCGCGGCAACAGACGCCGCAGCCGGCGCAGGTGGTGACGGGCTCGGGCGCGAGCACATCGAGCGAATGGGGGGCGCGGATTTCGCGGGGGGCTTCCATAGGGCGAAGCTTACGAACCAATTCATTGCCCGGCAACTTCCGTGGAACTTTTGGGCGGCCCGGTTGTCCAATGCACGTTGTCCAGAACGCTTTCGACGAAAGGGCCGGAAATGAGGAAGTACACGGGACTGGCGGTATCGGCGATCCTGGCGGCGGCGATGGCAGGCGCGCCGCGGCTCTGTTTTGCGGAGGCGGACGCCGCCCAGGCGTATCAGGAGGGGAAGGCCGCCTTTTCCGCGGGGCAGTTCGACAAGGCACGCGAGCTATTCGCGAAGGCCTCGGAAACGGACGTCAAAAATCCGGAAGTCTTCCTCATGCTCGGCAAGACCGACTATGAGCTGGGGAAGGTGAGCGAGGCGATCGCCGCGTGGAGTAAGACGGTTGAGCTTGCGCCGCAGGAGCCATACGCGGCCAAAATGCTCAAGCAGCTCCGCGGCGAAGGGGCGGACGCGGAGCAATCCGTAAAGCTGGTGCAAGCGCTTGTCGGGGACGAGCTGTACGACGCCGCGGTGGAGACCGCCAACCGGATCCTGGCCCGCGCGGCGCTTGCCGACGAGCAGCGGGTGCAGGTGATTTTGCTGAAGTCCGAGGCGCTGTTGGATTTGAATCGCCCGCGCGAGGCCCAGGCGGCGGTGCGTGAGGCGGTGGTGAAGTTTCCCAAGCTCGTGGATCAGGGGCGGGCGGACGTGTTAATCGCCCGTGCGAAGGTGCGCACGGGAGGCGACGCGGCGGGCGAGGGAGTGGCCCTGCTGAACAAGGTCATTACCGACCATCCCAATACTCCCGAGGCCTCCGCGGCCCAGCTCGAACTGCTTGGCTTTGAGCTTGAACAATCGCCCACGCAAGCGGGTGTTGATGCGCTAACCAAATGGCTTGGCGCGCATGGGGACGACCCGCTCGCGGACAAGGCCCGCCGGCGGCTTATTTCCGCCCAGTTCGCCCTGACCGATCGCACTGCGGATGCCGGCCCTGAATCCACTCTTACAGCCTCCGATCGCGCCGCCCTCGACGTCGCCGCCACGCTGTATAAGCGGCTGGTGCGGTCCGAGGCGGCGCTCAAACTAACGCAGGAGATCGTCGCGCACTTTGACTCGCACTACGCCGCCCATCGCGCCTACGCGGCCGCGGCGGAGGGGATGCAGTTGCTCGTCAAAGCCGTGCCGCCGGGCGTGAGCCTATCGGTCGCAATGCACGCACTGGCGCGCTACCAGGTGGAGCTTGCGCTGCGCGATGCCGCGCGACAGGTCGATGGCGGGCAGCCCGCGGCTCAGCTTCCCAAGGCGGTGGCCGATGCGCTGGCAACATTGGCCGCGATCAATCAACAGTTCCCATACGACCCGGCATGGCGTCAGCAGGCGGAATTCGCCGAGCGGCTGCGCAAGCTCGGCGAGCCGCTGCCCTGGCCAGCCAGGGTGACGGAGGCCAAGCCGCCATTCCAGTGGGCGGTGGCGGTGGGGCTGCCAGTGGTGAAGTCGAACGACGCGCAGGCGGTGGATCAGGTGACGCGGACCATCGGCGCGATCGTGACCGATTGCGTACGCCCGAGCCAGCCGGGGTCGCTCGCAGTTGCCCTGGACATCAGCGGGCGGCTGCTGGCGGTGCTCGGGCCGGAGCAGCCCGGGTGGATGGACACCATGTGGCAGCGGGAAAGC
>JAQGHH010000348.1 GCA_028288945.1 Phycisphaerales bacterium | reverse complement strand
AGTCGGCGGTGGAAATGTCGAGGCTCGTTTTGGCGGAAAAGATGCCGTCCTGCACGATCCGGCGGAAATGCTGGGCGTCGATCACCAACTCCGCCGACCCGGAAGGCGCGACACGGGAAGGCTCGGCAACGGGAAGCGAAAGGGGCATGATGACCTTATCGTCATAATTGTTCGTTGTCCGTGGTCAGTTGTCAGTGGTCAGTGGTCAGTTGCAGAGGAAGTGGTCCTAGGGCTCATTCAAGGGATATTCGCCTCTTAGTGTGCCCATAGCCAAGGGCGGGAGCCCCGGAATCCTTCTGACACCGCCCGCTGCGCGCTATCGCCGCGAACCTCGGCACGGGTACACTTACCGGCATGGGGCGTGACGGGACCACTGGATCATTCGTACAGGGCGTGCTGGGAAAGGTGCTGCGGCGCAAGCCGGTGGAAGCGCCCACTCCGCAAAATACCCCGCTGGCCATGCTCGAGCGGCTGCACGCGGGGGAGCATCCGGACTATTGCCTCTACCTGCGGCCGCCCGCGGGTGGGCCGGTTGTGAAGGACGGGCTGCTGGCGGTGGACATTGAGGAGCTGCTGGCGAAGGCGTTTGAGCCGTTGCCGGTGGTGAGGCTGGACGAGACGTCCGGCGGCGCATCAGATTCGGGGCTGCCGGACGAGGCGTTTTTGCTGCTCGCCGATCGCGCCCGGCTGCTGTGCCTTGTGCCGACGGCGAACGCGCGGTTCCTATATCGCTTGAGATCGCTCAAAGCGAAGGGGCCGCTGGCGCGGTGCGTCTTTGTGATGCCCGAAGCGGGAACGCTGGGGACGGCGGACTGGCCCGCCCTCTGGCCCGCCGCCCGCGACGCGGCGGGGAAGCTGGGGATCGAGCTCTCCGGCTACACCGCCGGGGGATGGCTCTTCCGGCTGGATGCGGGCGGGAAGGCCTGCACGTTTCGGCCGATTGTGAATCCGAATGCGGAGAAGATCGCGAAGGCGCTGGAGGCGATTTGCGTGGAGATGGGGTAGAGCTCGCGGGACGTGCTCATCCAACAAGTATTGGAGGCTCACGAGCCGCTCCGCGGCGCGGCCACGCGGTCTGCTTTCAGCTTGCGAATTCGATCGCGAAACGCCGACGGTTGAGACTTCTGACGTTCGCGAGCCTGACGGGCGTCTTCTAGCCAATCGGCCACGTACTTGGTAATCGCCTCTTTATTGTGGAGGTAGTAGAGGAGGGTCGCGTAAACTTGCTCAAGAGTTAATGTGGGATATCGTTCGACGATCTCCTCCGCGGATTTACCGCGGTGGATGTATTCGTAAAGGACGCTCTCGATCCCGATTCGATGGCCCTTGATACGGATGTCATCGGGGCGGAGGAAATCGAAATAATCTTCCAATTGCATGGGCGCCTCCCGCCGAATTATACCATTTCAAGCGGCTGTGGACGATGCACTGCAACTACACACTCGTCGGCGTACGCAGTGCATCCAGCGCGTTCTGCGCCGAATCTCCCGACGCTGGTGTTACCTGACGCACCAGCTCGGCTTCGATGGCTTCGCGGACGCGGTCTTGCTTGGGGTAGCGGACTTCGCGATAGCCGGTGACTTCTTCGGGGCATTTGAGGACGCGCAGGGCCTGGTCGTAGTCGGTGGTGAGGTTGATGCGCTCCAGCAGGGCGAAGTACCAGTCGCGGAAGGCGGTCTCCCGGCGGTGCCAGCCGGGGAGCTTGCGCAGCCATTTCATGCGGCTGGCGATCTGCAGGTGCCAGTCGCTCGTGCTGATGGGGATGCGGATGCGGCGTTTGCCGATATTAAACTCGGGGCGGGTGTGGTGCTTGTAGACGATGCGGTCGCCGTTGGAAACGTCTACGCCGAACTTCACGATGTCGCGCTGCTTTTTCTCGTAGCGGGTCAGCAGGTACGCGACGTACGGCTCGTCCTTGACGAGCATCACCTTCGCCAGGTTCCAGATCGCGGCGAGCGTGGCGGCGTACTGGCGCTCGGCGGAATCGCGGCGGTAGACGCCTCGAACCAGATCAAAGTACCGCTTGGCGAAATCGTAATCCTGGTACTGCATCAGGTCGTAAATGCGCAGGGCCAGATCGTACTTCGCCCCATCGGGCAGCTCGCGCATCTGCTTCATCGCGCCCTGCACGAGCCGCTCGTAGCGCATCGCCAGGGCCCGGCCGAACATCCGCGTGCGGCGGAGGATACGCACCTTGTTGGTCACGAGCTGCGACCACGTTTCGGGCTCGGGCTTGCGCGGTAGCGCCCGCGGCTCAAGCGCCAGGCGTCGGCCGATGTTGAAGGCCTTCAGGTTCTTGCGGTGATCACGCTTCACCGAATCCTTGATCGCCCACGCGATGCTGTGCGGGGAAACCGGGATCAACCCGAGTTGGAACGCCACGCCCATCAGCATGATGTTCGCGTAGAGCTTGCTGCCGAGGCGCTGCTCGCACAGCTCGGAAAGATTCCGGGCGAACGAGTGCTCGGGCCGGCTGTGGTCGAAGATCTCCTCGCGGAGCGCCTCCGGATCGAAATCCTGCTTGCCGAGTAGCGCATAGACGGTCGGCTGCTTGTAAGTGTTGATGACCGAGCACGTGCGCTCGGGGGAAGCAACTCGGAACTGCTCGCGCGGATCGATGGCGCGGGCGGCTTCGAGGATGTCGATGCCCATCAGCAGGTCGGCTTTGCCGTAGGGAATGTTGCCGGTCGTGGGATAGGAAGGAGTGCTGAGTGCTGAGTGCTGAGTGCTGAGTGTTTGGCGTTC
>JAQGHH010000347.1 GCA_028288945.1 Phycisphaerales bacterium | reverse complement strand
AAAGACTGGGGCACCGCACGATCAGTGCGGCGACCGGGGAGGCTGCGCTGGCCCTTTTGGCCACCGAGATTCCCGACTTGATCATCCTCGACGTGATGATGCCAGGAATGAACGGCGAAGAAGTGCTTCGGCTGATCCGCGCGACCGAAGCGACCGCCACGCTGCCGGTGATCATGCATAGCGCCGTCGCCGACCCCGAATTCCAGGACAACGCGCTGGCCAAAGGGGCGAACGGCTTCCTCGTAAAAAGCGGGTTCGACCTGAAGGCGTTCGAAGCGACGATTAACAAATTTATTTAGCGGGTCTTGCCGCCGCCACGATTGTCGCGGCCGGATGCGCCCCCCGTCGTGCCGGCCATTGGGTTGAGGTTGGCCATGTCCTGAATCTGATCCCGTCCGGGCGCGGCCTGCCCCGTCCTGCCGCGTCGGCCTGCCATCCGGATTTTCTTGTTATCAAGCGATGCGTTGCGTCCACCATTGTCTGCTGCCTGTCCCATAAGCTTGACCTCGTAAACCCTCGCAAGTCTGCATTCGGCGCGCCATGCGCAGTGAAACGGCGCACCTCTTCTCAATCCAAAGACACATCCACCGGCTTCAACCAGCCGCTTCGTAGCGATTCGCGTCTTTATCCCGAGCCCGGCTGGCGGTATGTCCGTTGCTGACCCTTCCATCTGCAGCGCCGGCTTTCAGCCTGTGGAATTTCGGCCCGGAAAAGAGGCTGGAAGCCGGCGCGACAAAAATATCAGGGACCTTCAGGGGGAGGCCTTCTACCGACGCGGCATGGACCGCAAAGGAGCTACGAACATGGCAAAGCTGGGAAAAACGACCGGCGGAATGCACGGTGGCAAAGACCGCAAACAACGCGGCCGCAGTTCCATCACAAAAATCCCCCAGCCCTCCGCCACGCACCCGAATGTGCCCGAAGTGCTGTTAACCGAAGTGAACCGCTCCGTGACCGCCAGCGGAAACATGAACAAGCACCGCGGCGACCGTCGGGACACGAGCAAGTATTACACCGGCAACGCCCAGCACGCTTCCCGTGGAAACAACCGCCGCCGGGATGTCTCGACGCGGGCGCGCTGAATGGGATTGAACCGTTTAGGCGGCCCCGTTTAGAAGTGGTTTCAGAACCTATTTGTGACACGGGCGTCCCGCCCGTGCGAACGGCGCGATAATACGGATGGTCTCGTTTTCCGGAGTTCTCGACTCCATTCGCACCAGGCATGAGCGGGACGCCCATGTCACGTTGAAAGTTCTGAAACCGCTTGTTAGCGATGGGAAAAAACCTTGTGCCCCTCCAGTAAGGTCCGCTTTAGCGGACGTTTTCGGTGCGGCCCGCGTGCCTCATGTCCGCTAAAGCGGGCCCTACCCCGAAAAGGTGGGTCGAACAATGCGACTGACGAACACCGCGTGGCTGAGAGATCTGCTCGATCCGCACTTCCCGCCGTGCGTTTCGATTTATCTGCCGACGGAGCGGGCCAAGCCGCCTGCTACCCAGAACCCCCGGCTCTACCGCGACCTCGTGGACCAGGCCGAGCGTGTGCTCGCTTCCGATTACCGCAGCCGCATCACCCGGCCCATCGTGGAGAAGCTGCATTCGGTCGGCCGTGACGACGGTTTCTGGGTGGGCGACCGCGACGGGCTGGCGGTGTTCGCATCCCCCGACGTGCTGAGGGTGATCGACCTGCACAAACCGGTGCGCCCCGCGACACACGTCGCCGACAGCTTTCACATCAAGCCGCTGCTGCGGATCCTCCAGTCCGACGAGCGGTATCACGTGCTCACACTGACCCAGCGGCACGTGCAGATGTTCGAAGGCGCCGGCGACATGCCACTCGTCCCGCTCGACTCGCAGAACCTGCCGCAAGACCCCGGCGTCGTTTCCAAAATGCGCCTGACCCACCAGGTCAGCGCCACCGAGGACCTTCACACGCCCCCCACCCAGTTCCCCGACGAAGGCACCGCCGCCGCCCCGGCGTCCCTCGACGCGTTCTTCCGCGCGGTGGACAAGGCGGTGTGGGAAAACTTCTCGCGGGACACCGGGCTACCCCTTCTCCTCTGCGCGGTCGAGCATTATCACCCGCAGTTTCACGCCATCAGCAACAATCCGCAGTTGCTCCCCGAAGGAATCAAGCACGACCCGCAGAACCTGGGCGTGGAGCGCCTCCGCCAGGAAGCCTGGGCGATCATCGAGCCCGGCGTCCGCGCGCGGATCGAAACCGTGACGGACCAGTTCCGCGCCGCCAAGGCGCACCAGAAAGGCTCGGACGAGCCGGTCGAGGTGCTCCAGGCCGCGACGGACGGCCGCGTCCAGACGCTGCTGATCGACGCCGCCCACGAAATCCCCGCCCGCTTCGACCCGATCACCGGCCGCATCGCCGCAGCCACGCCGGTGGACCCGCACGCCGACGACCTGCTCGACGAGGTCGCCGAGGTGGTGCTCCGGGCGGACGGGGAAGTGTTGGTCCTGCCGCCGGAAATGATGCCCACGGATCAGGGGCTTGCGGCAATTTATCGCTATTGAGCGGAGTGGAGGGCGTTCTTCAATGGTGGGGCAGACATTCTTGTCTGTCTCGGGTCGGGGAATGGAGGCATTCCTGCCTCCCGAGCCGACCCGAAGTTCTGGCGAGTCCGCTCGGGGGGCGGAATGCCCCCGCTCGCGGACTCGCCACAGACAAGACTGTCTGCCCCACCTCCAGATAACAGGCAAGAATGCCTGCCCCACCATTGGGAGAGGCGTTCGCCACAATCAAGCGATACGCCTGTGGAATCACACGCGTCTTATTTAATTGGCTCGCACGCCATGCGCGGCTAGACTTGGGCCGGGCCGCGGGCACAACAGGGAAGCCGGCCCGATACGAGCGATCATTTCCAATTGTGGTGAACCGTGCATACGTTCGAGACGTTGTCCGCCGATGGTGCCGTGGCTGCCGGCGAAATGCACGGCCTCGTTCATTCGATGGACTGGTCGAAGACCCCGCTGGGGCCCGTGGACCGCTGGGCGGCGTGCCTGCGTAGCCTGGTGGACATGCTGCTGGCCCACCCGTTCCCCACGATTCTTCTGTGGGGGCCGGAGCTGATCCAAATCTACAACGACGGCTATCGGCGGATCGCCGCGGGCAAACATCCCCGGGCGCTCGGCCAGCCCACCCGCGAATGCTGGCCCGAGGCGTGGCACATCAGCGGACCCATTTATGAAAGGGTTCTGACCCGAGGCGAATCACTCTCGGTGGAGGACCAGCTCATCCTCCTATTTCGCAACGGCTACCTCGAAAACTGTTATTTCACGGTCGCCTATACCCCGGTCCGCGATGAGCAGGGTAGCCTGGCGGGCGTACTGGTCACCATCTTCGAGACGACCGATGAACGCCGGGCGCAGCAGGCCCTGCGCCATACCGCCGATCATCTGAGCCTCGCCCTGGCCGCGGCGAAGCTGGGCGACTGGGCCTGGGACGCCAATACTGACCTGATGACGATGTCAGAGCAGGCGGCGAAGATCTTCGCCGTCCCCGCGGGCACGCACATGACCCGCACGAGCCTGCGCGACATGCTCCACCCGGAAGACCGCGACGCGGCCCGACTGGCCTCCGAACGCGCCGCCGCGGGGCGCAGCGATTATGACATCGAATACCGCGTCAACCGGGTGGACGGGGTCCAGGTGTGGGTCGCGGCCAAAGGGCGCGGCCAATACGACCCGGCGGGCAACATCACCGGCATGCTCGGCGTCCTCCAGGACGTCACCGAGCGCAAGGCCGCCGAAGCCGCCCTGCGCGAAAGCGAGGAGCGATTGCGCCTGGGCCTCGACGCCGGCAACACCGGCACCTGGGACTGGGACATCCCCAACAACCACATCACCTGGTCGGAGCGCGTCTATGAATTCCATGGCGTGAAGCCCGGACAGTTCGGCGGGCGCGTGGAGGATTTCGCCGCCCTCGTCCACCCGGACGATTCGCAATGGGTCAATGAGTCGATCCAAAAATCGATCCGCGACCGGACGCCCTACGAAGTGACTTTCCGCGTCGTCTGGCCCGGCGGCGAGGTGCATTGGATCACCACCAACGGCAAGGTCTACTACGGCCCCGATGGCGCGCCCCTGCGGATGCTGGGCGCGACGATCGACGTGACGGCGCGCAAGGCCGCCGAAGCCGAGCGCGACCGCCTTCTGGCCAGCGAGCGCGCCGCCCGCGCCGACGCCGAGCGCGCCAGCCGGATGAAGGACGAATTCCTCGCGACGCTCTCCCACGAGCTGCGCACGCCGCTGAACGCGATTCTGGGCTGGTCGCAGATCCTCCGCTCCGGCACCGAAAATGAGGACGACCTCCGCCAGGGCCTGGAGACGATCGAGCGCAACGCGCGGGCACAGACGCAGATCATCGAAGACCTGCTGGACATGAGCCGCATCATTTCCGGGAAGGTCCGCCTGGACGTGCGGCGGGTGGAACTGCTGCCCGTCATCGAGGCCGCGATGGACACCGTGCGCCCCGCCGCGGATGCCAAAGGCATCCGCCTGATCCCCGTGCTCGACCCGCACGCCGGCCTGGTCTCGGGCGACCCGGGCCGCCTGCAACAAGTCTTCTGGAACCTGCTCTCCAACGCGATTAAGTTCACGCCCCGCGGCGGGCGCATGCAGATCGTCCTGGAGCGCGTCGGGTCGCACGTGGAAGCGACGATCACCGACAGCGGCCAGGGCATCAAACCCGAGTTCCTCCCCCACGTCTTCGAACGCTTCCGCCAGGCCGACGCCTCCATCACCCGCACCCACGGCGGACTGGGGCTCGGCCTCGCCATCGTCAAACAACTCGTAGAACTGCACGGCGGAACCGTCCGCGCCACCAGCCCCGGCGAAGGCCAGGGCGCGAGCTTCGTCGTCGCCCTGCCGCTAACCATACTGACGGCCCCCCGGGATGAGCAGGATGTCACATCCGATTTCGCAGGCACGTCCACAGCGCCGCCGGCGCAATCGCGCCCCAGCTTGAAAGGTGTTCACGTGCTTGTGGTGGACGACGAGCCCGACGCCCGCTCCCTGATGAAGCGATTGCTCGAGGATTCCCAGGCGCAGGTTATAATGGCAGCATCCGCCGCCGAGGCGCTCAAGGCGATCGCGACTCACCCCCCCGACGTCCTCATCAGCGACATTGGCATGCCCTCGGAGGACGGCTACGCCCTGATCCGCCAGGTCCGCCGCCTCCTCCCCACCCACGGCGGCAACACCCCCGCCCTCGCCCTAACCGCCTACGCAAGATCCGAAGACCGCAAGCGCGCCATCTACGCCGGCTTCCAAATGCACATCGCCAAACCGGTGGAGCCCTCCGAACTAATCACCATGGTCGCCAGCCTCGCCGGCCGGGCGGATGGGCGCGGGAAGTAACGTCCGCAGCTCCGCCGGTTAACCTGGGTGCGTGACACATTCGGCGGCCTGTCTTCAATTCCCTCCTCCGGTACTCCGGGGGAGGGTTGGGGAGGGGGTCGCCAGGTCATTCGCCAGGAGATAGCCTCCTGCACCCGGATACCTTTGAAAGGGCATCGCTGGTGAAACCATGCCCCCCCACCCTTACCCTCCCCCGGAGTACCGGAGGAGGGGAGAAGGCTCCGCCGACACTGTCATGCACCCGGTTAAGCTGCCGCCGGCGCTTGTTCATTTTCCGATCACATTTTGCTGATGTAACATCCTGCGATGGATCAGCACGACCCGGAGCCCCACGCCGAGAAAACCGCCGAGCAACTCGCCGCACTGGCGAATTCGCTGGAGCGCCACATTGCAGACCTGGGGCGTGAACTGGAGACGGTCCGGAAGGAACTCCGGCGTAGAACTCCCAAAGAGACCCTCGCGGCCATATCAATCGAACCGGGCGGACCTTCTCCCGCATTGCAATTGAGTTATCGCAGCGCCAGTGTCGGCGCGGCGCAAACAGGCGCGATCGGGGATTCCTATGCCGACGAGGCGCGACTTTACGGCTTTCGAATGGCGCTCGCTGCGACGCTCGGTCTCGTGGCGGTCGTCATCCTCTGCATCGTGGCGGCGATGGTGTGATTCGCAGCGCGCCAAGCGGCACGCTCACGGCTCACGATGCGGCTGCCGGGCCTCGTCCGCGGCGTCGGCCGCCGCGTCGGCGATTACCGCGCCCTCCGCCGTGCGATTTGCGATCCGGCGGACCTCCTCCGGGTCCACGTAGCCGATCTGCTTGCGGAACGCGTTCTTGACGGCCTGCTGCCGCTTCTGCAACTCGATCGCGTCCGCCAGCGTCAACGACGCCACGCACGACTCGCCCTCCTTGGCCGCTAGGAGCTTCTGCTTCTCCGCCTCGTGGTCCTTCAGCATCTCAGAGATCGGCGTGCCGATCGGGCGCCTCAGCTTGTG
>JAQGHH010000330.1 GCA_028288945.1 Phycisphaerales bacterium | reverse complement strand
TGGAACTTCTAAGCCCTCCGCGCGATGCGAGCCGGGCCTTCGAGACGGCAAGAAACAATCGAGCGAGTTGAAGTCAGGTCCCTATGCAATTCTTCGTCCTGCGAGTCGCGAGCAATAAAGAAGACCGGGTGCGGGAGGCGTTGGCCCGCAAGGTCAAGATCGAAGGCCTCGAGGGCGTCGTCGGACGAATCCTCGTCCCGACCGAGCGCGTGCGCTCGATCAAAGACGGCAAACGCCGCGACACCGACCGCAAGCTCTACCCGGGCTACGTCTTCATCGAGCTGGAGCTCGACAAGAACGGCACCATTCCCGAAAAATGCTGGTTCATGATCAAGGAGACCGACGGCGTCGGCGACTTCATCGGCAGCAACGGGAAGCCCACGCCCATGTCCCCCAAGGACCAGGCGAAGATGCTCGAAGAGGCCGAGCGCGAGCCGGACGCCACCACGGGCCTGGAGTTCAAGAAGGGCGAGAAGGTCAAGGTGACCAACGGCGCGTTCATGAACTTCGAGGGCGAGGTGGACGAGGTGATCGCCGACAAGGGGACCGTCCGGATCATCACGACGATCTTCGGCCGGCCCACGCCTTTGGAACTGGAATACTGGCAGGTGGAGAAGGTTTAGCCAATCGGCGGGCGGCGGTGCGGTGGTGTGGGATTGAGGGTGGGGTGCTGCGGGCTCCGCGCGGGAGCCGAATATTAGCACCCGGGCACGCGAGCAACCTCGATCCTACAATTGCCCAATGTCCAGATTCGTCGGCTATTACGATCGGTTCAGTGACCTGAAGGGCGACCTGACGGGTTTGCCGCCCTGGGCCCGGACCGTGTTCGTGGCGTTCGCATTGCCGGGAATTGCGCTGCTGGTGTTGTCAATTGTGGCGGTTGTTGTTAGTGTGGCCGTCCTTTTAGCCGTTTGCGTCCCGGTTTACACACTCTTGCGGGCGTTGACGGCAAGGGGCAGATCGGCTGCGGGGCGGGATCAGGAATCCTGGCCCCGTCAGGTAAAACATGTGGACGCGACAGTCCGCGACGCGGGTTTGATTGCTCCCGACGAGCAGCCCAACCCGCAGGAACAGATGGGCGAATAAGACATGGCGAAGAAAGAAATTACCGACGTATTCAAGATCCAGGCGCCGGGCGGCAAGGCGACCCCCGCGCCGCCGATCGGCCCCGCCTTGGGCGCCCACGGCGTCAACCCCGGCCAGTTTATTCAGCGCTTCAACGCGATGTCCGCGTTTCTGAACGGGCAGGTGGTCGGCGTGTTGATCACGGTCTACAAGGACCGCACGTTCGACATCGAGCTTAAGAGCCCGCCGGCGGCGGAGCTGTTGAAGGCCGCGGTCAAGGCCGAGAAGGGCAGCGGCGAGCCGAACAAGAACAAGATCGGCAAGGTCACGATGGCCCAGTGCAAAGAGATGGCCAAGCAGAAGATCAAGGACCTCAACGCCTTCGACGAAGACCACGCCGCCCGCATCATCGCCGGCACCGCGCGGTCGATGGGGATCACGGTCGAAGGTTAATCACGAAACAGTCGTATAGACAATCACAGGGCGCACCACGGCCCGTAACAGTGGGAGCTTCCGCGGGTGGCTTGAATTACCCGCATCAGGAGCGATAGCAGCATGGCTAAAGTCGTTGAATGGCGCTCGAAGCGCTACAAGGAAGCCGCCAAGAAGGCGGTCGAAGCACCGGTCGCCGTCGATAAGGCGATCGACATCGTCAAGAGCTTCAACCCCACCAAGTTTGACCAGTCGGTCGAATTGATTTTCTCCCTGGGAATTGACGCGAAGCAGGCGGACCAGATGATCCGCGGGTCGCTGTCTTTGCCGCACGGCGTGGGCAAGACCAAGCGGGTCGTGGCGTTCTGCCCCGACCGCCTCGCCCCCGTGGCGACTGCCGCCGGCGCGATCCGCGCGGGCGGGCAGGAGCTCGTCGCGGCCATCGAAAAAGAAAACTTCACGGATTTCGACGTCGCGGTCGCGACGCCCGACATGATGCGGTTCGTCGGCCGGCTCGGTAAGGTGCTCGGCCCCAAGGGCCTGATGCCCTCGCCCAAGGCCGGGACCGTGACCCCCGACGTGGCGGCGGCCGTCCGCGAGTACGCGGCGGGCAAGATCGAGTACCGCAACGACTCGGGCGGCAACGTCCACACCGTCGTCGGGAAAGTGAGCTTCGACAACGCCAAGCTCACCGAGAACATCAACGCGATGATCTCCCAGATCCGCCGGGCCAAGCCCCAGACCAGCAAGGGCCAATACTTCAAGAAGGTCGTCCTCAAAGCGACGATGACCCCGGCGGTGCCGCTGGTCGTGGCCTAAAAGCGTGACCTGACGTAGGCGAACCTCGTGTTCGCCCTCCGATGCCGGTTCTCGCGACGGGCGAATACAAGATTCGCCTCTACAGAGGTTGAACATGAGCAAGCAAGTTAAAGATCTGATCACGAAAGAATTGGCCGACCGTTTTAAGGATCTCGACGGCGTGGGGGTGATCAACCCGCGCGGGATCAACGCGATCAAGAACAACCTGATCCGTCGCCGCCTGCACGAAAAAGGCCTGAAGATGACCGTCGTGAAGAACACGCTGGCCCGCAGAGCCACCGACGGCGCGAAGCTCAAGGGCTTCGACAAGCTGCTCGACGGACCGAGCGCCGTCGTTTACGGCAAGGCCGCAAGCATCTCGCTCGTCGCCCGCCTGCTGCTCGATGAGAAGAAGGCGGACGACACGATCGAGCTCCGCGGCATGTTCTTCGACGGAGAACTGTACCTCGGGCACAAGGGCGTCGAGCAGGTCAGCAAGCTGCCGACCCGCGAAGAGGCGATCGGCAACCTCGTCGGCCTGATCCTCGGCCCCGGCAGCAAGCTCGCCGGCGCCCTCAAGGGCCCGGGCGGGAAACTGGGCGCGCTGCTCAAGGCAATCGAAGAGAAAGCCGCGGCCGCGCCGCAAGCCGCACCCGAAGCCGCACCGGCCGCCGGTGCGGCGCCCGCAGCCGACGCGGCACCCGCGGCTGGTGCCGCCCCGACCGCTTGATTTGAAATATTGGATTTCAGATTTGAGATTCGAATCTCAAATCTGAAATGAACAGACAGCGTTCCGGCAGTCCGACTGTCCCTTCGGGGTTAAACCGTCTCAATGTGAGGCGGGCTCTTGGACGGGAACTCGACACGTTCGGGACACGTTACGTCCCGCGGGAGAATACTCCCGGCAAGGGAGATCATCTCCCAGGAGCATACGTCATGGCAGAAGTAACCGCAGAACTCAAGACGCTCGGCGACCAGCTCGCCGGCCTCACCCTCAAGCAGGCCGTCGATCTGGCCAGCTACCTCGAAGAGACGCACGGCATCAAGGCCGCCGCGGCCGCAGTAGCGGCAGCCCCGGCCGGCAATGGCGGCGCTGCCGCCGCCGAAAAGGCCGAAGAGAAGACCACCTTCGACGTGGTGCTCAAGGCCGGCGGCGAGAAGAAGATCCAGGTCATCAAGGTCGTCCGCTCGGCCACCGGGCTGGGCCTCAAGGAAGCCAAGGACCTCGTGGAAGGCGCGCCCAAGACCGTCAAGGAAAACCTCACCAAGGACGAGGCCGAGAAGCTCAAGAACGAACTCGAAGAGCAGGGCGCGACCGTCGAGCTGAAGTAATCTCGGGCGACACGATCTGTCTTGTCATCTGAATTGCGAGGGGCGGCCTCAGCAGGCCGCCCCTTCTTTTTCTCTTTCAATCGCACTTCGCACGGCAGAATTCACTTGACGGGCCGCGCGATGCCGATAAGATAACGCCAGTATTCATTGGCAAGCGCACTGCATAGAATCTGACCCAATCAGGATTACCCCCGGCCATCGGGAGGGGGCCATTCTGTTTTTTTTCCATGCGCTTGACGGGCAATAATAGCCCGCTAAGATAACAAGTTATAGTTGATGCCGGGTTGCCAGATTTGAAGTGTGGCCCGGCCGAACAAGCCGCTTCACCAGTAAGGCGGCTAATTTTATCGACCCGGCGACGGACCGAAACAGTGACTCAACACAAGCCACTTGGACCAAAGGCTTTAGATTCAGGGTTGGTCCCTCCGCCGTTTTGGGTGGGGCGGTGAATCAGGTGCTCGAGGCGTAGTAGTAAAAGCAAAACTGAAGCTGACAGAACGCGCCGCCGCGGGGATTTCTTGCGGCGGTGGCGTCTCTCGTTTCATTACGGAAAAGGACACTCTAATGCGAGTGCACGAGGTGCGCGATTTCAGCAAGCGCGGCGACGCGCTGCCAATTCCGAACCTGGTCGATGTTCAAACCGAGGCGTATCAGCGCTTCCTTCAGAAAGAAGTAGACCCCTCCAAGCGAAAGAACGAAGGCCTCGAAGCGCTCCTGCGCGAAGTCTTCCCCATCGAAAGCTACGACGGGAACCTCCGCCTGGAGTACATCAACTACGGACTGTCCGAAGCCCGCTACACGCCCGACGAATGCCGGGCGCTGCGGCTCACTTTCGGCATGCCGTTCCGCATCCAGGTACGCTTCGTCCGCAAGGACAAGGACGAAGTGATGGAAGACTCGATCTACCTGGGTGAAATCCCCATCATGATCGGGGGCGGCGAGTTCATCATCAACGGCGCCGAGCGCGTCATTGTCAACCAGCTCCACCGTTCTCCCGGCGTGGATTTCCTCGTGGAAGTGCAGGAGGGCGACCGCCCGCTGCACGGTTGCCGCGTCATCCCCGAGCGCGGAAGCTGGATCGAATGCTCGGTCACGAAGAAGGACGCGCTGGCCGTCCGCATCGACCAGTCGAGCAAGATCCCCGCGACCACTTTCGTCCGCGCGCTCGACAAGAAGTACTCGAGCACCGAAGCCATCATCCGCGAGTTCTATCAGGTGGAGACGGTGAAAGTCGGGCAGCTTCAGAGCTCGTACTACGCCTCCGCCCCGATCATCGACGCCGAAAGCGGCGAAGAGCTCGTCAAGGCCGGCGCGCAGATCGGCGAGTCGATCGCCAAGATTCAGTCCTCGGGCCTGAAGAGCGTCGAGGTCATCACCAAGGTCGCCGACCCGCTCATCCTGAACACCCTGGGCGACGACAACTCCACGAGCCACGAAGACGCGCTGATGCGCATCTACGCCCGCCTCCGCCCCGGCAACCCGCCGCAGCTTGAGAAGGCACAGACGCTCTTCCAGGAAAAGTTCTTCGACGAAAACCGCTATCGCCTCGGCCGCGTCGGCCGCTTCCGCATCAACCGGAAGTTCGACCAGAACGTCCCCGAGACGGTCATGACGCTGCGCAGCGAGGACCTCGTCAACTCGCTGAAGTACATGTTCAAGCTCCGCAGCGGCG
>JAQGHH010000322.1 GCA_028288945.1 Phycisphaerales bacterium | reverse complement strand
CATCTCGCGGTGGGCGATCACCAGTCGGCGGCGTTCCTTGAGCGTGACGGCCGCGGCCCGGCTGATGAGGTTGTCGCCCAGGCCGTGGGCCACTTCCGCCAGCGTGTTGCTCGAGCAGGGGACGATGACCATGCCGTCGTGGAGGAAGCTGCCGCTGGCGAGCTTGGAGCCGACGTCGTTGTAGTTGTAAAGCGTGAGCGTGTGCTTCTCGCTGCCGGCGAGGGCGGCCAGGTCAATCGTTTCCATCCCCAGTTCGTCGTGCAACAGCCGCCGGCCCAATGGGGAGACGATCAGGTGCGCCTTCACGCCCGCCGCGACGAGTCCCTGCAAAAACCGCTGGGCATAAAGCGCCCCACTGGCGCCGGTAATGGCGGTGACGATATCCATATGCACGTATGATACGTGGGGGAGCGCCGGGAGGGTAAATCCTTTCACAAAGTTTGGAACGTCGCCGCCCGCCTTCGCCCTTGGGACAGACCGCGACTTCGCGGCCGTGCTGTCTGTGCTAGCGGGTCGGTGGGGCGCTTGTCCGCGGGCGGCGCGGGGTGCGGCGATGGGCCGGCGGCGTTGTCTCGCCCGTGTCACGGTCGGGCTGCACCGCGATCGGCGCCGCCGGGGCGATTTCCAGCAGGGCATCGGGATACCAATACTTCATCACGCCCCAATAGACGCCGTCGTCGATGGGGAAGCGGTCCATCCTGGTGCCCTTCATGTTCTTCGCGTCCTTGGGGCCGTCGATCCAGGCGCCGTCGGCGTCCCAGCCGGAGCCGGTGTCCACGTCAACCAGCGTCGCGCCAGGGTGCTTGTGCGGGCTGAGGTTCGGGCCGAAGGTGAGAACCAGGTCGGGCCGCGGTGTGACGCCCGGCGCGGGCGTGGCCGGCGGACGGTTCACGTGGCGGTCGAACGCGCGGATCGGGGCATCGGGCTGTTCGCGGAAGAGCACGATCGACTCGCCATCCGCGTGCGTGTTGAGCGGGGCGGCCGTCAGCGTCTCCGACGCGACCGCGATCGGCTGCATCGTCCCCGCCATCGCCACCCGCGCGGTGATCGGGCGGTCCAGCTTCATCGGAGGCATCGGCCACGTCGGCAGCAGCGGCTGCGTCGGCGCCGGCCCGCGCGGCGCGCTCGCCGGCAGGGTCAGCACGCGCGTCTCCGGGTGCAACGCGCGCCATTGCCTCCAGGGCATCTTTGCCGTCGCCAGCGGCGACCCGAATCCCGCGGGCTTCGCATGCTTCATCGTCTGTGCGGTGAGTCCGTTGATAAATGTGCCCAATCGCCCGTCGTAGATCAGCAGTGCGTTGGCGGGTGTCGAGACGACCTCCAAATCCCGCGCCCGCACCTCCCGATTGATCGACAGCGCCAGCGCCCGGTTTGCGAATGCTGACCAGAGCAGCATGATCCGCTTTTCGTGATCGGCTTGTATCACGATGGGCGTGCTGTAGAGGACGGAATAGGGATACGCGAAAGTTTGATCGCCGAAGGAAATGCCCACGACCCAGTCGTTATTCCCCACATTGGCGGCATCGGCCGCGACGAACACAGGGTTCTCCACCGCGTTCATCCGTCCCGCCGCCGGGCCGGTGGTAAAGCGGTGCGCGAACAGGGCGAGCACCGGCGCAAGCCCGATCAGCCACCAGGCCCGCCGACGGCCGGAAATCGCCATCGCGATCAGCAGCACGCAGGCGATGAGAGACAGCGCCACCAGCGGCCATTGGAGCCGGCGTGACCACAGGATGAGTTCCATCCCATGGTTGTACTGCACCCAGTTCGGGTGCGTCCCGTACGCCACCACGCCCGCCGACAGCCCCGCGACAAGGATTAGGAACAAGGGAACGACCACGCCGAAAACATTACCGCGACGGAACGTCCAACGCGAGAGGGGATGAAGAGTAAAAGCAGTGCTGAGTGCTGAGTGCCGGGTGCTGAGGGAGGAAGGACTGACGACCTGAAGGTCAAAGCAGCCTCGATAATATAGTCTGGCTCCTGAACTCGGCACTGAACCCTATGTCCCTCGTTGCAGCCGTTCACAACCTCAGCAAGATTTACTGCAAGCCGGGCACCACCGTCGAGGTGGCCGCGCTTCGTTCCATCAACATCGATTTCAAGAAAGGGGAATACACCGCCATCATGGGCGCCAGCGGCTCGGGGAAGAGCACGCTGATGAACATCCTGGGCTGTCTCGACAAGCCCACCCACGGCAGCTACATCCTCGGCGGCCAGGACGTCAGCGCCGTCACCGACGACGACCTGAGCGAAATCCGCAGCCGGCAGATCGGATTTATCTTTCAGAATTTCAACTTGATCCAGCAGCTTACCGTGCTGGAAAACCTGGAAGTGCCGATGTTCTACCTGGGCATTCCCCCCGCGCAGCGCCGTGCCCGTGCCGCGGAATTGGCCCACCGGGTGGGCCTGAGCGAACGCCTCGACCACCGTCCCACCCAACTTTCCGGCGGCCAGCAACAGCGCGTCTGCATCGCCCGCGCCTTAATCAATGACCCGCTGATCGTCCTGGCCGACGAGCCCACCGGCGCGCTCGACAGCAAGACCGGCCAGCAGATCCTCGCCCTGTTCGATGAGCTGGTCGCCACCGGCCGCACGATGCTCGTCGTCACCCACGACCCGGGCGTCGCCACCCGATGCCACCGAGTGATCCGCCTGCACGACGGGGAAGTGGTGCAGGATGAGCGCAATCCTACTCCCTCTCCCTCCCGGGGTGAGGGTGGATCGTAGGACGTCTATGAAGCGCGTTTCAGCAACACGCGCCGCCCGATTCCGCGAAACACACCGGTGGTAATTCCTGGCGATTCAGCCTCACCCTGCCCTCTCCCTAAGAGGGAGAGGGTATGCATTACTACTTCTTAAGCTGATAAACCCCGCGCGCCCCGCCCGGCGCGAAGCGCTTGCGTTCCTTGATGAGCGTCTGGTTGATGATCGCGCGGAAGCTGGCGCTGTTGCTGCGGTAGCCGGTGGCCTGGACGGCGCTGGTGATGTCGCCGACGCCCATCGGCTTGCCCACGCCGCGCATGACTTCTTCGATTGTGTCGGCGAGGCTCTTCTCATTGCGGGCGCGGCCGCGGCGGCCGCTGGGAAGGCTGCCGTTGCCGCCCACGCGGTCGATCTCGCGTTCGATCGCGTCGAGCTTGCGCTGCGCGTCCTTCCGCTGTTTCGCCAGCTTGTTCAGTTCGGATCGGCGGTTGTTCAGAATCTGCTCCAGTTGCGCGATATTGAGATTCGCGCCGGTGCTCGGTCGTGCCATGGATGCGTTCCTTTCTTCACCCCCGCTTACTTATCTCCCCTTAAGCCCGTATTTATAATGGAATGAAGCGGTTCATTGCAACTATCGCCAGAATAATTCAACATTGATACAGTCACGCCTCTCCCGCCGCCAGTTCAGTTTATCAAACTATTTCTATCCAGTGTCATATACCTCTCCTACAATTCGCGCCGTGCAAAACGACGTGTACGGTTGATGTTTCGCCCGCGCGGCCTCATAAGAGTTGACGATGCAAATCACCCGCATTGCCCCTTCCCCCACCGGCGCTCTGCATCTGGGTAACGCGCGCACCTTCCTCGTGAACTGGCTCCTCGCCCGGCAGGGCGGTTGGAAAATTATCCTGCGAATCGAAGACCTGGACGGCCCCCGGATCAAGGCGAACGCCGATCGACAGGCCATAGAAGACCTACGATGGCTCGGCATTGATTGGGACGAAGGGCCGATCTATCAATCGTCCAGAACTCCCCACTATGCCGCCGCAGTGGAATCACTACTCGCCACCGGGCAGGCCTATGCATGCGTGTGCAGCCGGAAGGAAGTTGAGGCCGCCGCCAGCGCCCCCCACGCCGAGGACGGCTCGGCGGTCTACCCGGGAACCTGCCGTGGCCGCTACACTTCGCCCGCGCAAGCCGTCGATCTCACCGGCAGGCCGGCGGCTATTCGCTTTGCCGTCCC
>JAQGHH010000254.1 GCA_028288945.1 Phycisphaerales bacterium | reverse complement strand
TCACGTCGTTGACGAAGGCTTGGAAGGAAAAAATTCGCTTCCCCGAAGGGGGAGACATCGTGCAGGTGGAAGGCGGGCGGTATCCGGCGCTCGGGAGTTTGAAGATCAATCTCGGCGGCGGGATTTTTGATCCCGACCGCACCCGCGACGATAAATCCCCCGGCCTGCGGCCATCAGGCAAAGTGGAATCCCGGGTGGCGGCGCGCGACTTCGCGTTCGACTGTCAGCCGCTGATTTGCGAGAAGGCGAAGCTCAACGTACACGTCGCCGCCACGGACGCACGGCTCGACGTCGAGCACGACAACCTCGGCCGGCCGATGCTGATGCTCGCCGGGGCCAAGCAGGCGACCCTCGACTTCGAAGCCACCCGCGCCGACCTCGAAAGCCTGCTCCTGCTCGGCGCCCGCGAGAACGGCAGCAAGTACGGCGTCACCGTCGAAAACATCCGCCTCTCCATCGAAACCCCGAGCGCCCGCACCATCGATGTGGACGTGCGCGTCTCGACGAAAGTCGGCTTCATCCCCGCCGACATGCGCTTCCAGGCGCACGTGGACATCGACGACCACATGAACGCAAAGGTGTCCCACCTCCAATGTACCGGCGACAGGGCCCTCGGCCCCCTCATTACGGGCCTCATCCGCCCCGGCCTCGCCAAGTATGAAGGCAAGAGCCGCCCCCTCTTCAGCTTCCCGTCCGGCGAACTCAAATTGCGCGATGCACGTGTCGAAGGCGGGGACGACATTCGCGTGAAGGCGACGTTCGGGAGGTGAGGGCGTGTGGATCGCGGCTCAGAATCATCCGGGCGCAGCGCCCCTCTCAGCAACCGAATGCGGACGTTTGCGGGTCGGGGGCCATATGCGCGTCCCCTTGACCGCGCGTAACGCCGTAAGAAGATCGTCTTTCGACTCGTCAAGCACCACGACGCTCAGCGGCTTCTCGAAGCCGGCGATCTTCGGCAGCAATTGGTCGGCGACTTTCTTCGCGGCCCTTTTACCGCGCGATTGCGGCAGCACACCCAGCACGTAAAGCTTTCGGTCTGTGAAGTTCTTCATCACCTTTTCCGCGAGATATGCCTCCGCAACGCCCTCCACCTCTTCGAGCCGGACGCGCAAATAATAGACGTGGTCGCCGGTCAACCCGTGATGGCCCAGCGCGTCGCTGCCTCCGACGGTGCCCCGCTCGCGGCTGCCGGCCTTGAGCGCGTGGTAATGCTTTTCCGAACGGCGCAGATAGACATCCGCCGCATCCCCACGGCCAGTGCGATGAAGAAAGTCCGCGACGATCTCGCACCCCTCGAACACGGTGGACAGGTCGGTCGCCATCGCCATTTCCATGTATTCAATTCCTGAAGCATCCCCCACTTCGATCAGGCACTTACCGAGCAGGAAATTGACCGCGGCAATGTCACGATGAAGCCTTTGGAAGTCGCGGAGAAGGGGAATCGCCTCCTTGCCCCCGCGAAGCTCGGCCGTCAATACGCATAGTCGCCAGCCTTCCTGGTCATCCAAGTGGCCGTACTTCGCTTTATTCTCCAACGACCGGAGCGACATTCGGGCGCGTTTGGTCATGGCGTAATGAACCTGCCACTCCGACCGGATGCGAACGCGCCAACCCTTTTCAAGAAGCTCAATCAATGAAGGGAGCGCGTTGCCAAGGAAGTGCGTGGCGGCGGTCGTTTCAACTGCCGGCCCCTCCCCATCGCGGCCGGCCGATGAAAGCCGAACCTCGGTCTCCGCAAGGCATCCCAGCGCCGCCAGTCGCTGCGCGAGTTGTGGGTGACTGTCGCCGCTCTCGGGCTCCGCCATGAGCGCCTGGCGGCCCCAACGCGACGCCTCCCGGGCGGCCGTCGCCAGTTTCAGTTGCCCGCCGACGACGCCAAGCACGCCCGCCGGGGGCTCGGGCGCATCCTTCGCCCTGCGGTAAATGGCAGGCCAAACGCTCTCGGCCATGAAACGGCCCGCGATCTGCGTATTGATCAAGGCGTCCGCCGCGACCGCGGCCCCGACGACGTCTGCGGCGCTGCGGTCGGCTTCGTACTCCGCGGCCCGCCGCAGCACAAAAGTGTACGCCGCGAAGTAAGGCTGATACCAACGCAGGAATTTTACCAGCGGACGCGCCGCGCCCCCGCTTTTTCCCGTCTTTCCAAGCACTGCGGCCCATTGCACCCACTGCCGCTCAATACGATAAACCCAGTGGGCGAACCGGCCGTGGCGTTTGGAAAGGTGCCCCATTTCGTGGGCCAACACCGCCGTGAACTGCTCGGGCGTCAGCGCCTGCATGAGAGGCAGCCCAACTCTCAAATAGTTGCGGTTCCACCCGAGGAGCCCCAGCCGCGGATACTCATGCATCCCGGCATTGAATTCATCGTCGAGCAGGATGCGGTGAACGCGTGGTGCGTCCAGCGTCCGGCTGAGCGAATCCATTGTGTCAAAAATCGCAGGGTATTTCGAACGATCGAGTCCGAGTCCGACAGGGCGGGGAATTCTCACGCGTAACGACGCGACGAGCACCGCCGCGGGAATCAACATCGCGATCAACAGCGGTGCAGCCGCCCACCCGTCAGAAGCGTGCATCAACCGCACGCACATCAGCCCGAGGAGCACGAGGAGCCCGAGACTTAGCGAGACCACCGCGTACCAAACCCCGGCCAGTAGCACGACACGCAATCGATACTGGCGCGGATAATCCCGCGCGTAGGCCTCCAGCCGGCATACCAGTGCATCAAAGCTTTCCTTTGTCATTCCCCAAGCCCCGACAATGGGTCACTGACCGGCCCGTATCGCGCGCTTGCCGATTTCGGGCGGATCGTCCGGCCTGCACCGCATTTTATCACAAAAGGCGGGACAATTCAGGCTGCTGTTCACTGCGGCCCCTGCTCATTGCCCGCCCCGCGCCCTTTCCCCCATTAACTGGTCCACAGCCTCCCGCCCCGGCAAGCCCGGCTGCGCGCCGAAGCTCTGGCAGGCGATGGCCCCCGCGGCGTTGGCGAAACGCACCGCCTCGGGAAGCTCCATCCCCTCGGCGTGCGCCACGGCCAACGCGGCTGTGAAGGCGTCGCCGGCGGCGGTGGTGTCCACTACTTTTATGTTGAACCCCTTTACCGTCCGGATCTCCCCGTCGCGGCCGATCAGCACCGCGCCGCGGTTGCCGCGCTTCAGAACCACCGAGCGGCTGCCGCGGGAAAGCAGGCGGCTGCCGATGAGCTTGGGGTCCTCGGCGCGCTTGGGGACCACGTTCACTTGTGGATTAATCCCCAGCAGCCTCTCCGCTTCGCGCTGATTGGGTGTCAGCACGTCCACCCCGTACAGCGCCCGGGGCATTTTGGGCGGCACCGGCGCGGGGTCGAGGATCGTGAACACCCCGTGCTGCTGGCAGATTGCGATCGTGTGCGCCACCGTCTCCAGTGGAACCTCCAATTGCATTACCACCACGGACGCCGTGGCGAT
This sequence comes from Phycisphaerales bacterium, assembly GCA_028288945.1. Taxonomy (GTDB): domain Bacteria; phylum Planctomycetota; class Phycisphaerae; order Tepidisphaerales; family Tepidisphaeraceae; genus RYN-428. The sequence continues at coordinate 540 of JAQGHH010000254.1, read as the reverse complement.
CATCCCCTCGGCGGCGTCCACATCCGCCGGGGAGAGCTTCGCGTTCGCGCCTGGGGCGACGACGATTGAATTCTCGCCCTTGCGGTCCACGAGGATCATGGCGACGCCGGTGGCGATGCCTTCGGTGACGGTGACGTGACGCGTATGCACGCCGTAGGCGGTGATGCTGGTGAGCAGACGCTGGCCGAAGTCGTCATCGCCCACGCGGGCGACCATGTGGACCTGCGTGCCGGGCCGCGCGAGCTTGGCGGCGGCGACGGCCTGATTGGCGCCTTTGCCGCCCGGGATGTTGACGAAGTTTTCGCCGAGAATGGTTTCCCCAGGCGCGGGGATGCGCGGCGTGCGCAAAACGAGGTCCATGTTCGCGGACCCGATGATGACGATAGGCCTTGCCTCAGGCATTCATCCCAACCTAAGCCCAAACCGGCGTAGGCGGCAAGTGTGAAAGCGTAAGAGTTCACCCGCGCAGGCGTCTTGTGGTAAACGGGCCGAATCGAACGCAGAGACGCCGAGACGCAGAGGAAAACGCAGAGGAATCCA
>JAQGHH010000206.1 GCA_028288945.1 Phycisphaerales bacterium | reverse complement strand
TTCTTTCACGGCGGCCCCGGTTACGCCTACCGCCTGCAAATCCGCGGCGGCGCGACCGCGGCCCAGCAGCAGGACTTTTCCGTCCGCTTCCTCCCCGACGCCGTCCGCATCAGCCGATCGGGCAACGCGGTCGTCTATTGCGACGTGCAGCGTCGCGGCGACTTCAAAGGCGACGTCACCGTGACGCTGGAAGACCTGCCGCCCGGCGTGAGCTGCCCGCCGCTAGTCGTGAACGAAAAACTTCCCGGCGCGAGCGGCATGCTGGTGATCTCCGCCGCTAACGAAGCCCCCGCCGGCAGCTTCCCGATCAAGCTCCGCGCCACCGCCACTGTCGGGAGCCAGCTCGTCACGCATTTGGCCGAGCCGATGCTCGGCGGGCGGACCGTCGAGCAGGCCTGGTTGACAATTCTGGACGCCGCCCCGTTCACGGTCGAGGCCCTGGCGAGCATATCGCCCCCGCGCCTTCAGCAGCTTACCGGCGAGGCCGATGCGCTGGCCGCGAAACTCGCGTCCCCCAGCGCGCAGATTGAAGTAGCGCAGGCGCAGTGGGAGAAGCGGGTCGCCGGGCCGCTGGAATGGGTCACACTCGAAGACGCGACCGTCACCGCCTCGGCGGGCACGAAATTCGTGAAACAGTCCGACGGCTCATTCCTCGCGGGCGTCGATCCGAACCCGGATAAGGAGACGTACACCGTAGCCGCTTCGACGGACATCGGGGGCATTACCGCGATCCGAATCGAGGTCATCCCCGACCCGTCATTCCCCACGAAGGGGCCTGGCCGCTCCAGCTCCGGGAATTTCGTCCTATCACATCTGGTCGTCACCGCCGCCCCGCAGGGCGAGCCGGGCCAGGCCAAGCCTGTCATGCTTCACAGCCCGCGCGCCGGCTTCGAGCAGGAGGGCTACCCCGCCATCGACGCGATCGACCCCAAGCCCGGCAAAGGGTGGGCGATGTTCCCCCGCGGCGGAAATCCCAACGAAGCAGTCTTCTTCATCAGGGAACCCGTCGGCGACCACGCCGGCACGCTTCTGACCTTCACGCTCGATCAGCAGTACGGCATGCAGCACACGCTCGGCCGCTTCCGCCTGTCCGTCACGACTGATCCGGAGGCTCAGGCGAAGACCGGGCTTCCCACGGACATTATTAACATTGTCAATTTCCCCGCGGACAAGCGTTCGCCCGAGCAGAAGGCGCAGCTTGCGGCCTTTTACCGCACGCAAGACCCAGGATTCGCGGCGGATACCGCCAAGCTCGAGGCGCTGCGCGGCGGCATTTCCGTTCAATCGGAAATCGCCCGGCTCGAAGCGACATTGACCACGCAAACCCCCGAGCTCGACGCCCAGCGCGACCAATGGGAAAAGCAGGCTCTGGCCGGCGCGATATGGCTCCCGCTGGATTTGGGCGAGGTGCGTTCGCAGAATGGCGCATCGCTTAAGAAGGAGCCCGACGGCTCGATTTTTGTAAGCGGCGCATCACCCAACACCGACATTTACACGCTCGTCGGCACGACGACCGCCAAAGGAATTACCGCCCTGAGGATCGAAGCGCTCCCCGACCCGAGGCTTCCCGCCAACGGTCCCGGCCGGGCGCCCAACGGGAATTTTGTGCTGACCAAACTCGTGCTCTTCGCCTCGCCAAAGGACAAGCCGGAGATGGCCCCGCCGATCGAGTTCAAGACCGCCCGCGCCTCTTTCGAACAGCAGGGATATCCGGCGGTGGACGTGTTGGCCGGCCATAACGACCATGGCTGGGCCATACTGCCGAACACCGGCAAGCCGTCCGCCGCGACGTTCTTCACGAAAGAGCCTTTCGGCGCCGAAGGCGGTTCGACGCTCACGCTGTCGTTGGAGCACCAGTTCGCCCCGGCCGCACAACACTCGCTGGGCCGCTTCCGCATCTGGGTGACGTCGAGCCAGGACCCGGAGGCGACGCCGACACTTCCCGCGGACCTTCTCGCCGACCTTAAGACAGCAAACCGCAACGAAAAACAACGCAACGCGCTGACGGCGTATTTCCGCACGATCGCCCCGTCGCTCCAGCCCGCGCGGTTGCGTCTCGCGGAGCTCAAGAGCCAGACCGGCGAGAGCCTGACGGTGAAGCGCGACCAGGAATTCACCCTCCCCTTCCTGCTCAACCGCCCCGCCTTCGCCGGCGACGTGCGGGTGAGCCTGGAGGGGTTCATCGCCGGCCGCGACCCGAACACCGCCGCCCCGACGCCGATCGACGGCTCGCTCAAGTTCAGCCCCGCGACCGCGGGCGGCGCGACCGCGTCAGGATTGCTAAAGGTTAAAGTGGACGGCAACTCCGGACTGGGCACCCGCTACTGCACGCTCAAGGCGGAGGCGAAGGTTGGAAATGATACGATCATCCAATACAGCGCGCCGTTTGTGTTGACCGTTGCGGATCGGTGAAAACCGAGGGAGAGGGAGAAGGGCCGCGTAAATTGATTTCGATTGAGGTAATGATGCGTTTCACATTTCAAATGGTCGTGTTTCTTGCCCTGGCTGTGTGTAGCCCGACCCTCCGCGCCGACGACAAGCCTGTCAGCTATTACGCCGACATCCGCCCGGTCTTTGTCGCCAACTGCAACGCCTGCCATAAGCCCGAGAAGCTCAAGGGCGATCTGGACATGTCGAACGTCGTGTTGCTGCTCAAAGGGGGCAAGCACGGCGCTGCCGTCACTCCCGGCGACCCGGCCAAGAGCAAGCTCGTCGAGATGATCTCGGGCGACGAGCCCGACATGCCCAAGGATGGCGACGCGCTCAAGCCCGAGCAGGTTTCCATGATCGCCAAGTGGATCAAGGAAGGCGCGACCGACGACACGCCGAAGGTCGGCACGGTGAAAATCGAGCCGCCGGTCTACACGGTTCCTCCCGTGGTCACGGCCATCGCCTATTCCCCCGACGGCGCGCTGCTCGCGGTCACCGGCTACCACGAGGTCCTGCTCTACAAGTCCGACGGGTCGGAAATCGTCGCCCGCCTGACGGGCGAGGCGCCGCGGCTGGAAAGCGTCACGTTTTCCAAGGACGGCAAATACCTGGCCGACTGCGGCGGGTCGCCGGGCGAATTCGGGCTCATGCAGATCTGGGAAGTCGCCACCCGCAACCTCTACAAGGCCTACCAGATCAGCGGCGACTCGCTCTACGGCATCAGCTTCGCCCCGGACCAAAAATCCGTCGCCTTCGGCGGGGCCGACAAGATCGTCCACCGCATCAATGTCGAAGACGGCAAGGAACTGCTCGACTTCAAGGCCCACGCCGACTGGGTGCTTGGAACCGCTTTCACGCTCGACGGCAAGCAGCTCGTCTCCGCCGGCCGCGACAAGGCGATGAAGCTCATCGAAG
>JAQGHH010000196.1 GCA_028288945.1 Phycisphaerales bacterium | reverse complement strand
CGAAGCGGATGAACAGCGGCGAACGATAAGACGTAACAGCGGTCGTTACGTCATTGATTCCGCCCGGAGCGTTTGCTACGCTGAGCTCGGTTTGGCACGGATGCCGACGGGGTAAGGCAGGCAGCGTGATCACAAGCGGCTGCTGCTTCGGGCACCTCGGGAATAGGGAAGTTCCTCATGCTCCTTCACAGTCTTCTCCGCCTGCTCGATCCACAGATTTCCGTCGCGGGAATCCCCAATAAAGACATCTCAAGCGTCTGCGAAGACTCCCGGCAAGTGACGCCGGGCAGCTTGTTCGTGGCACGTTCGGGCACGAAGGCCAACGGCGCGCAGTTCCTCACCGATGCGCAAGCACGCGGCGCGGTGGCGGCGATCGTGCAAACCAGGATTGCTTCAGCCCCCCTGCCGCAGGTTGTGGTTGCGGATTCCGGGTCAGCGGCTTCGGTCCTCGCGCACCTCTCCCACGACAATCCCGGCCGCACCGTCCGGCCCCTGGCCGTGACGGGGACCAATGGCAAGACGACCACCGCCTATCTCATCCGCCATCTGCTGGCGAAGGTGAACGTGCGGTGCGGAATGATCGGCACGGTGGAAATCGATGACGGCCAGACGCGCCAGGAGGCGAGCATGACCACGCCCGCCGCCTGCGAGATCGCGGGGCTGATGGCGACCATGCGCGACAAAGGGTGCCGGGCGGTCGCGATGGAGACGAGCAGCCACGCGCTGGATCAGGGGCGCGTGGCGGGCGTTCCGTTCGTCGGGGCGGCGTTCACCAACCTTACGGGCGACCATCTCGACTACCACAAGACGATGGAGAATTACGCCGCTGCCAAGGCGAAGCTGTTCACCGCGCTGGACCCGATGGCGGTGGCGGCGGTGAATGGCGACAGCGATTGGAGCAACCGCATGATCGAAGGGTGTGCGGCCCGGATCATGCGCTTCGGCTTCGGGAAGACCGCCGACTACCGCGCCCGCGACGTCGCGGTCACCGCCAGCGGCACGCACTTCATCCTGCACACCCCCGACGGCCGGGCCGAGGTGGCGATGCAGCTCATCGGCCGCCACAACATCGAAAACGCCCTGGCCGCGGCAACGCTGGTCGGCGAAGCGATGGGAATGTCGGTAAACCAGATCGCCGCGGGGCTGCGGGATGCGACCGGCGCGCCCGGGCGGCTTCAGACCGTGCGATGCGGGCAGCCGTTCTCGGTGCTCGTCGATTACGCCCACACGGACGACGCGCTGAAGAACGTCCTCTCGGCCCTGCGCCCGCTCACCCACGGCAAGCTACGGGTGCTCTTCGGTTGCGGCGGCGACCGCGACCGCACCAAGCGCCCCCGCATGGCCCGCACCGCCGAGCAATGGGCGGACGCCATCTACGTCACCAGCGACAACCCCCGCACCGAGAACGCCCAGGCCATCCTCGACGAGATCGCGGCGGGTTTCTCCGGGACCGGCCGCGGGAAGGTGAGCATCGAAATGGACCGCCGATCGGCCATCGAACGCATCATGGCGGATGCCCAGCCTAACGACGTGGTGCTGATCGCTGGAAAAGGGCACGAAAACTACCAGATTATCGGAACCGAGAAGCGTCATTTCGACGACGTCGAAGAAGCCACCCGCTGCCTGCAACACAGGCCCGTGGCGGCATGATATCGTAAATCAAATAAGTTGTCAGTTGCCAGTTATCAGTTGCCAGTTGAGGAGGGAGAAGTGACGAAAACAACCTCTGCTTCATTGACTGACAACTAACCACTGGCAACTGGCAACTAACCTGACATGAAACCCCTATCCATCCGTCAAGTGCTGCAGACTGTCGCGGGCAAGGCCCTTACGGCCCTCCCCGCCGACGCGCCGCACGTGACGGCGGTCTGCACCAATAGCAGGCAGATGGAGAAAGGCTCATTATTCATCGCGCTTCGCGGCGACAAGCACAACGCCCATGAATTTCTGCCCGACGCCGCCGCGGGCGGGGCGATCGCGGCGCTCGTCGAAGAGCCGCCGGCTGACGTGCTCCCCAACGTCGCCCTGATTCAGGTCCCCGACACTCGCGCGGCGATGGGAAAACTCGCACGGCACGTCCGCAAGCAATTGCGGGCCAAGGTCATCGCGGTGGCCGGGAGCAATGGGAAGACGAGCACCAAGCACCTGATCGACGCGGCGTTGCGCGGGCGGCTCAAAGGGTCGATCTCCCCCAAGAGCTTCAACAACGACATCGGCGTCCCGCTGACCATTTTTCCCGCCGACCCGAGCCAGGATTATCTGGTCCTGGAGACCGGCACGAATCATCACGGTGAAATCAAGGTCCTCAGCGACATGGCGCTGCCCGACATCGCCGTCATCACCAACTGCGGCGCGGAGCACCTCGAAGGGCTCGACGACCTGCTGGGTGTCCGGCGCGAAAACGCGCAGATCATCTCGGGCCTCAAGGCCCGCGGGCTGCTCGTCGTCAACGGCGACGACCCCGACCTCCTCGCCGCCGTAGCGGATTGGAAGGGCCAGCGCGTCACCTTCGGCTTCAAGGAAGAAAACAACCTCTTCGCCAACGACGTGCGGTGCGGACCGAATGGAACGGAATTCAGCCTGAACAACAGCCGTCGGCGGGTGTTCATCCCGATGCTCGGCCGCCACTCGGCGTGCAACGCGCTGGCCGCGATCGCGGTCGGCCGCAAACTGGGCGTGCCCGAAGACGTGATCATCGAAAACCTCGCCCATTCCGACGGCCCCGAGATGCGGCTACAGCTTCAGCCCGTGGGCGATGTGACCGTCCTCAACGACGCATACAACGCCAACCCCAATTCGATGGGCGCCGCGATCGAAACCGCCGCCGCCCTCGAATCGTACGGCCGGCGCATCGGCGTACTGGGCGACATGCGCGAGCTGGGCCGCTCCAGCGACCGCTATCA
>JAQGHH010000182.1 GCA_028288945.1 Phycisphaerales bacterium | reverse complement strand
GCATGCACGCCATCCAAAAGCGCCCCGTCGCCATCAACGACAAAGTGGAAATCCGCCCGATGATGTACCTGGCCCTAAGCTACGATCACCGCCTGGTCGACGGGCGCGAGTCGGTCAGCTTCCTCGTGCGATTGAAGGAATACCTGGAAGACCCGGCGCGGCTGATGCTGGAGATATAGCGCAACCCGCCGCCGCGTAGCGGTTGGACCGAAGGTCCACCCTCCTGCCGCTGCCATTGATCGATTTCTCCCCTACAATCCCTCGCCCTTATGAGCGAAATCACCAACTCCCCCTACGATCTAGTCGTCATCGGTGCCGGCCCCGGCGGATATGTCGCAGCCATCCGCGCCGCGCAGCTTGGCTTGCGCGTCGCCTGCATCGATCGCCAGTTCCTCGGCGGCACCTGTCTCAACGTCGGGTGCATCCCCAGCAAAGCCCTGCTCGATTCCTCCGAACGCCTCTGGGAAGCGAAGAACAAGCTCTCGCACCACGGCATTCAGGTCGGCAACGTCACCATCGACCTCAAGACGATGCTCGGCCGCAAGGACCAGGTCGTCAAACAGCTCACCGACGGCGTCGGGTTCCTCTTCAAGAAGAACAAGATCGATTCCGTCATCGGCACAGGCCGGATCGTTTCGCCCGACACCGTTGAAGTGAAATCCGCCGACGGCGCAAAAACGCTCAAGACCAAGCGCATCCTCATCGCCACCGGCAGCACGCCCACCGAGTTGCCGGGCCTGCCCTTCGACGGCAAAAACATCGTCGGCTCGACCGAGGCCCTCGCCTTCGATAAAGTCCCCGAACGCCTCCTCGTGGTCGGTGCGGGATACATCGGCCTCGAGCTCGGCTCCGTCTGGTCGCGGCTCGGGTCCAAGGTCCATTTCCTGGAATTCACGGATACCGTCCTGCCGCTGATGGACCGCGACCTTTCCGGCAGACTGCACCGTCTGCTCGAGAAGCAAGGCCTCACCTTCCAATTTGAGACGTCCGCGACGGAAGCGAAAGTGAAGGACGGCAAAGTCCACGCAACCTGGAAGAGCGGCGACAAGACGGGAACCGAAATCGCCGACAAGGTCCTCGTCGCCACCGGCCGCCGGCCCGTCATCGACGGACTGGGCCTCAAGGAGGCCGGTGTCGAGCTCGACAAACGCGGGTTCGTCAAGATCAACGACCATTTTCAAACCAACGTCCCCGGCATCTTCGCCATCGGCGACGTAGTCGGCGGCCTGATGCTCGCCCACAAGGCCGAGGACGAAGGCATTGCCGCCGCCGAGATCATGGCCGGCAAGCCCGGCCACGTGAATTACCGCGTCATCCCCAGCGTCGTCTACACCCATCCCGAGCTCGCCCAGGTCGGCCTCACCGAAGCGGATGCGCAGAAGGAAAGCCGCGAGGTGAGAGTCGGCAAGTTCCTGATCAGCGCCAACGGCCGGGCCAAATCGATCGACGAAACCGAAGGCATGGTCAAAGTCATCGGCGACGCCAAAACCGACCGCCTGCTGGGCGTGCAAATCCTCTCGGCCCACGCCTCAGACATGATTGCGGAATGTGTAGTCGCGATGGAACTGGGCGCAAGTGTGGAGGACGTGGCACGAACCAGCCACGCGCATCCGACACTGCCGGAGGCGGTCAAGGAAGCGGCGTTGGCGGTGGCGAAGCGGGCGATTCATTCATAGCGGGCTTTTCGCGACGATGCAATCGCCGTCCCACATTCGGGGCATCGATCGGGCGTGGCGCTTAGGTCATAGCCGCAACGAACGCAGCGCCCGTCGCCCACGCGAAAAGCATGCCGGTTCCGCTGATAATTCGCAATCCACCACACAGGTGCAATCGTACTCAGGACCACAAGCGACCAGTGTGGGAATGCCAGGTACTCATACCAATCCGAATGGCCTTGCAGCCCACTTCCATCCGACCATTTAAATCCGCCGCAGGTGAAACCCATAAATGACCAGTGCGCCTCTGGCAGCGGGCTATAATCCGGCCGGTCGATATACTTGGACCAACCCTGTTCGAGAATAATCGTCCGAGCGAGAGGGAGAAGCGATTCGGCAAAAATTGATCGGCAACAAACAATAAACCGATCGCGTTGGGCGCAATAGAATGCGGTTCAAACCTGCGATATGATGCCTGAGATTTGAAATCACAATTCCCGCGCAGGGAGGCGCATCATGTTTTCCCGAGCCATCGCCGCGTTCCTCGGCGGCTTCACGCTGCTTAACCTCCTGGGCAATCTGCTCGCCCCCGGATTTGACGCCAGCCTTTGGTGGATCGATCTCCACCACCTGCCCAAGCCGCTTGCGTACGCTCTGCTTCTTCTCAGCGCTGTCGCACTGTTGGCCTTCGGCTGCCGCCCCGTCCTTTCCGGCCGGCGCAAACACGCGACGCTCGTGCTCATTTCCCTGCTCGCGGCCGTAACGTTCAGCGATGCCGTCCGCTTCTATGTTCTTCTCTCCCGCCACGTCATTGCGACCGATGTGCCGATCCCCTTCTCGCTGCTCGTCTACATGGCCCTTATCGCGGTCGCGTGGCGCGCCGCGCGGCCTTCCCGCTCCGCGCCGTCTCGTCCCCGTCTCACCTTTGCGGGCACACTCGCGGCTTGCCTCGTCGGTTTCCCACTCGCGCAGATGTTCTTCTTTGGCCACACCGATTACCGCCGGCACGCGGACGCAATCGTCGTCTTTGGCGCACGTGCCCACGCCGACGGCTCGCCTTCGGGCGTGCTGGCGGACCGCGTTCGCACCGGCTGCCGGCTGTATCTCGACGGCATGGCGGACACGCTCGTCTTCTCGGGCGGCCCCGGTGATGGCGCGGTCGATGAGCCACATTGCATGCGGCGGATGGCGCTGGCCATGGGCGTCCCCGACTCGGCGATCCGCCTCGACCCGCAGGGCGTCAACACCGATGCGACGGTGCGAAACACCACAAGTCTTTTCCGCGAGGCGCACATTCATCGCGTGGTGGCGGTGAGCCATTCCTATCATCTGCCCCGCATCAAAATGTCCTACCGCCGGGCCGGCTGGGAGGTATACACCGTCCCCGCGAAAGAGAATTACCGCCTGCCCGGCCGGCGGTATCTGCTCTTCCGCGAAACCGTCGCCCTATGGGCCTACTACCTCCATCCCCTAAAGGCCCCGCGTTCCATTAGTTGAACCGAGCACTTCCCGGCACTCCATTTGCACCTGTCCCCTGCCGCTTTCACCCGCTGCCGAAATGTCGCGCCGCGACTGATGAGGCCGGCTGAGGCTATTGCGCTAAGGAGACTGCCATGAGAAACCGAACATCCGAAGACACCCTGTGCCTGGTAGGCGGAGCCCTGCTCGGCGCTGCCGCCATGTATTTGCTGGATCCGGACGCTGGCGAGCGCCGCCGACGCAGGGTCGCCAGCGCTGCGGAAAATGCCTACGAAAGTGCCCGCGACAGCATTAGTGAAGGATGGGAGCGGCTTGCCGACCGCACCGGCGACCTGGGCGAATCCGCCTCCGAGTACACGCAAAAACTCTCCGGTCGGGCCGGCGATATCGCCTCCAGCCTCACCGGGGCGGCCAGCAGCTATCTCGGCAGCGGCGCCAAATCCGCCCGCAAAGCCAGCGACCGCGCCGGCAAATGGGGCTCGTCTCTGCTCGACCGTGCCCAAGACGCCTACGAACGCGCCCGCGACGCCGTGAGCGACTACAGCCACAGCGGCCGCAAGTTATTCGGCCGGGCGAGCGACGCCGGCGAAGACGTCTCCTCCCGCGCCAAGCACATGGGCAAGCGGGCCGGCAAAGCCGGTTCATCCATCCGCGCGATCTTTACGGGCGAAGAAGAGAGCGAAGGGTTTGGGACGGCGGGCATTACGTCCACAGCCGTAACGTGCTGCGCCGTGGGTGCGGGCCTGATGTACTTCATGGACCCGGAGCGCGGCCGTGCCCGCCGAAATTGGGTGACGGAAAAACTTGGCAGCTTCACCCGCTCCACCGGCCGTTCGATGCGCGCCACCGGCCGCAACCTGGCCAACCGCGCCCGTGGGACGGCCTATGAATCGGCACGCAAAGCACGCAACTTGGCCGGGTATGAAGACCAGCCCGACACCCAACAGCTCGTAAGCCGGGTCCGCTCGTCAATGGGCCACGTGATTTCCAATCCGAGCCTCGTGCAGCTTATGGCGGATGGCACCGGCACCATCACGATGACCGGCACCCTTCCCGCCGGCGAATGCGAAGTCCTCGTGGCGACCGTTCGCGGAGTTCCCGGCGTAACGGAAGTCATTAATCTCTTGGACACCAGCGATACGTCAAACCCTGTGTCGGAGGGCCAGTCCAAGCCCGCCGCTACTCAACGATCCTAAAGCATCGGAAGCGAGCTGGGCGGAGGACCGGGCGGAAACGCTTCGTCGATCCGCCCCAGCTCATGCTTCGAGAGCCGAAGATCGCCCGCGCCAGCGTTCTCCGCGGCGTGTTCCGGGCTCGAGGCCTTGGGGATCGCAAAGAGCAACGGCCGACGCGTAAGAAATGCCAGGGCCACCTGCCGCGGCGTCGCGTGGTGGTGGTCGGCAATCTCCTTGAGCACGCGCCATCCCGACGTGCCCGGCCGCGGAAACT
>JAQGHH010000172.1 GCA_028288945.1 Phycisphaerales bacterium | reverse complement strand
CCGAACGGCGCGAGCGCAAGAAATTCCGCACGCCGCTTACTCCCGCGGCCGCAGAGGCCGCTATATGGCTCGGGAATTAACACGACAACGCCATTGGTTGGCCCCGACATGGCGGTGGAGGCGCTTCTCCCTCTCGCTCGTACGCTCGACTGAGCTTGTCGAAGTCTTTGGGGAGAGGGATGGGGTGAGCGGCCGCGGCGAGAGTTCAAGGGTTGAAGGGTTCGAAGGTTCAAGGGGCATGAACTCTTCAACCCTTGAACCCTTAAACCTTTGAACCTCTCTTCCCCTCACTCTATCCCTCTCCCCCGCGTACGGGGGAGAGGGGACCAGAGTGCCTGATGGCATTGTTGTGTCAATTCGCGTCACAGGCTTTCGGCCTGTGCTGTCGCCCCCGCATGGGCGTCAAGTATAGATGAACGACTTTCCGAAGCGTGCCGCGAACTGGTGGTAGTCGTTAGCGATGATCCGGTTGTCCTGGTTGTAGTCGAGATAGGCGACGTAACCGGGCGAGGTGCCCGAGGCGCCGAAGGCCGCGGAGAACTGCTGGTAGTCGGTGGCGTTCACCCGCTTGTCCCCGTTGATGTCCCCGAACAGCCGGTGGAAGTTCGGGGGCGTCTGGTCGCCGCCGGCCAGCGGCTGGTTTTGTGCGTCCGTCACCAGGGCCGCGTGAACGGTGGCCTGGTAGATGCCGTCGATGAGGCTGCCGAAGCGGCTGAACGGGCCGGTTTCATTGATCGGGATCACCCAGGTGATGCCGCCGTCGTTGCTGGTGGGGACGCCCAACGCGGCCGAGGCGTCCGTGGGCGCGCTCCCGTCATTAAGGCCACTGCCGCCCGTGTTGAATTGTGCCAGCGTGACCGCCCCGGCGGAGAGGGTGACGGCGCTCGAAAACTTAAAGCTCAGGCTCCGGACCAGCGACCGCTGGGCGGCGCCCGAATCGATCGTCGTGGAGAGGAGAGTCGGGGCCGCGGGGTTGACGGTGATCGTCGCGGTGGCGGTGGCGGTCTCGGCGTCGGCGACGGCCGATTCGCCCGCGCTAAAGCTCACGACGTAAACGCCGGCGGCAGTTGGCGTGAAGGTAAACGGCCCGCCGGTGCCGGAGGCGACGGTCACATTGGCGGCGTCTTTGATCGTCCACGACTGGACGAGCGCGTCCGTTTCCAACGCATTGGGATTAAATGCAGTGAAGTTCAGATTGACGCTGCCGCCCAGTGAGATCGTGGCCGGCGCGCCGGTGATCATCGCCTGGATTGGCACGTCCGACACGCCGGCGCTCGCGGTCGCGGGCGCACTGGCGAGGTTGGCCGTGGTGTCGGTGACGACGACGCTGACGGTATACGTGCCTCCCTCAACGTAGGCGTGGGTGAGGGTGAAGGTGTTTCCGCTCAGCGGCAGGGGCTGCGCGCCGGAGCCGTCTCCGTAGTCAACGGTGGCCGTGAATGTGTCGCCGGCCTGCCCGGTGAAGGAGCCGTTCACCGCGGCGGTCGCCGTGCCTTCGGCGCTGTTTGGGATCGTGAACGGAGCGACTGCGGGCCTCGCGGGCGTGAAGGTGAACCGGTCCGCGGGCGAAGTGGCCGACGTGCCGTAGGGGGTCGTGACCGTGACGTCCACGGCCCCCATGGCATGCGCGGGCGCGGTTACCGTGAGCGTGTTGTCGGAAAGGACGGTCACGTTCGTCCCCGCAACGCCGCCGAAGGACACCTGCAACTGTCCCGCGACGCCCATGAAGTTCACTCCGGAAACGGTCACGACCGATCCGGGGGGACCGGACGAGCGGTCGAGCGCCGTCACCACCGGCGTAAGGTCCACCGCCTCGAAGCTGCTGCCGAGGATGCGCGTCAGCAGGTGCAGGTCGTCGTTGTTCCAGGCCTCATCGGGTGACCCGCTCAAAAACCAACCATCACCGTTGTCGGCGACGATCATGCCGTAGGTCTTGAGCGTCTGGAGGATGACGCGGTTGACCGCGGAGAACCCGGAGATGTCGACGTTCTGCTTGAGCCGGAAGCGCTCGCCCATGCGGGGGAGGGCTCCGTTATGCGACCCGGCGAAGTGGGACGCCGGGAAGACGTACGCCGCGTTGCTGATGGGCACGGTGAAACGGAGCGCGTGATTGATGACGCCTTGCGCCAGCGTTTCGTCCACCCGGACGAGGCCGAGGAGGATCGGGAGGCCCGCCGCGTCGGCGGAGGTGTCGCCGGGCGTGCGGAAAGAATTGACGTTCATATTCCAGACCGCCTCAGAGTCGGCGTGCCACTGGCCGTCGGCCTCCTCGGCGGGGCGGTGGGCATGGAAAAGCTCGTACAGGAGATTGTTGTCCTTGTCGTAGACGATCAGATGGCGGTCGCCGGTGTTGAGGTTCGGGGGCAGGGGGTCGCCTTCGATCACGGCGTCCACGGGGATCGGCACGGGCAGCAAGTCGCTCTCGCTCGGATAGGCGTCGATCACGACTGGCACTTTCGGCTGGTTTCCCGGAACGATGTTGTACGGAATGCCCAGGGCCGCGCCCTGATAGAGCCCCGCGCCGAAATCCGGATGCAAGGGCCTGTTCGCCCCGACGCTGGCGACGAGCATGGCCGAGTTGGCGGCGACGGGCGCGCCGGCGATCGGGTGATTCCACGGGCTGTCCGCCGGGAACAGTTGATTGCCCGACAGCGACAGGAGTGTCCTGCTTTCCAACCCCTCCGCGCACGCCGGGGGCGCCTCCCGCCGCGAAGGCATGGATCTAAGACGAGCATCCTTTTCGTGGCGTAGGCGCGATCGCAACATTCGTGTTTCCTGGGCCAGGATCTCCGCGTGTAATTGCCGTAACCCCATTACCCGCGGCGGGGAGCCCGGGTTCCAGCTTTCTTTTATCCTTCGGCGAAGCACGCATTTACTCCCACTCGCCCTTCCGCCGCCATTGAATATTCGGCAACGAGTCGTCCGCAAACCCTGATTTTCGCCCACGTTCCCGCCCGCGTGATTTGCCGCACCCACTCCATCACATTAACAAACGCTCCACCCGCGCCGCCCATCCAAAAACCGGGACAGGTCCAATCCCGTTCGGCACGGCGTTTGATTGCATATCTTTTGCAGTAGCACAATCTTGCGCTTGCGCGACGGCCTCGATCCTGTCATGATGTTCGCGTGGCGTCCACCTCCGACGATGACGAGAAG
>JAQGHH010000151.1 GCA_028288945.1 Phycisphaerales bacterium | reverse complement strand
AAGAATTACGCCCGGCTGAACCCGGGCCTGTCGGCCAAGCGCCTCGACGGGCGGATGGTGCTCTTCCGCGAAGGCTCGGCCCCGCTGGCCGGCGGGCCGGCGACCGCGGATTCGGGAGGTTCCATGGGCCTGATCGATAAAGTCCGGACACTGTTCGCTCGCAAGGGAGAAACCGAAAAGAAGATCTCTTTCCTGTCCGAGCGCAAGACCGCCCTCAGCCAGCAACGCGATCGCGCGTACGAGGAAATGAGCGTGCTGGAGCAACAGGAAGGGGCGCTCAAGCAGCAATTCAAGGAAGCCGCGGGTTCGATCACCAAACGCCGGGTCACAAGCCAGCTTTTGCAGCTCCGCAAGGATCTGGAGCGTCGCCAGCAATTGCTCCAGGTGCTCAACCAGCAGGTGAACGTGGTGAGCACGCACGTTCACAACCTGGAGCTGGTCCAGCAAGGCCAGTCGGCACAGCTACCAGACACGGAAGAGATCACCGAGGACGCCGTAAAGGCCGAAGAAATGCTGGCGGAGCTCGAAGCCAACACCGAGCTGGCCAGCTCCATCGGCCAGATCGCCACGTCCGGAATGAGCGACGAAGAGAAGGCGCTGTTCGACGAACTGGAACGCGAAACCGGCAATAGCGAAGAAGCCAAGGAAGCCGTGGCGGATGCCGGGCAAAGGCTCACGGAAAAGCAGCCCACCCGCACCTCCGGCATCCCGGCGCAACGGGACGCAAAGCCCGCAGAGCCGTCGACCACGCCGGCGCGCCGGGTGGAGCCGGAAGCGGGATAAGGCCGAAGTGGTTTAGGAGCAGACCAAATTTCCGGCACAATAGCCCCGGAGGGGCGAAAGAATTTAGCCCATGGCGCGAGGGAAGACAAATCACGATGCGGATAGCCCCGGAGGGGCGTAAGAAGCGTGGAACTCCGAGGTAGTTTGGAATCGACGCATCTTACGCCCCTCCGGGGCTGGTTGCTTCGCAATTTTCACCCACGGCTCGCGCCGTGGGCTAAGTTCTTTCGCCCCTCCGGGGCTATTCCGACAATCCGAGAATCGATCGTCGCGGACTGGACGCACGCATGGCATTGATCGACAAAATTTTTGGTCACAAGAAAACCCTCAGCGAGCTCAATCGCCAGGAACTCCGCAAGGAGGAGATCCTGCTGACCAAGCAGCGCGATCGGCTGTTCAAAAAAATCGGGCAGATCAGCGAAGACAAGCAGAAGATTTTTCAGCAGGGCGCGACGCAGAAATCCCCCGAGCTGCGCAAGGCGCTGGCGCAGGATTTTGAGCTCAAGACCCAGGAACAGCTCATGAGCGCCCGCGAGCTGAACCTGCGCAGCAAAGAGCTGATGACCGTCAGCCGCCTGCGGATGGTCAAGGAAAACAACGACCGCGGCCGCGCCTTGGGCCGCCTCAACCTCACCGACAAGGACGTCGCCAAGATCAGCCAGTGGATCGAGGACGACGCCGTCAGCCAGGACATGTACCAGGAGCGGCTGGGGGCGATCCTTGACCTGGGCGCGCAGTCCGACAAGGACGCCCTCAATCAGGCCGGCCTCAGCGGCGCCGGCCAGGAACTGATGAACATCTGGAACGAACTCGACCGCGGCTCCATGAAGCAGGACGAAGCGTTCGAGGAAGCGGACAAAGCCGTGCGACGGAGGAATACATCCATGGAGAAGGACATGTAGGGGAAGTAGGCAGTAGGCAGAATAATTGAATGCAAAGTGCAAAATGCAAAAGTCAAAATGAAAGGCGCGGGGGCGGCATGGCCTTTTCAGACTGCTCCTCATTTTGACTTTTGCATTTTGCACTTTTCATTCGCTGCTCCGGCTTGGAGACGCAACTTTCCTCAAATCCATGACACATGTTCCCTCCCGATTCCAGACGCAACGGTTTCCACCGGGTCCGGCGGTCGTCCCTCACCAAAAGAACGCGGCTGAGTGGCTCATGTACGCCTGCCTTCTTCTCGTCGCGTGGGCCTTCCGCATCCTTCGGCGGGGGGTCTCCCTTTCCCGTCGGCGCTTTCACGCGTAGCATGAGGTCTGTATGGCCGGAAAGCGCAAGGACAACCTCTCGCCGCGAATTGCCAACCGCAAGGCGCTGCACGATTACTTCATCACCGCCAAGATCGAGTGCGGCATGGCCCTCGTCGGCAGCGAGGTGAAGTCGTTGCGCGCCGGACGCGCGCAGCTTCAGGACGCCTGGGCCAGCATCGATAACGGCGAACTGATCCTCCACGGCGCTCACATCGACCCGTACGAAAAAGCCGCGATTGTCTACAACCACGAGCCCAAGCGCGACCGCAAGCTCCTCGTCCATAAGCGGGAGATCAAGAAGCTGGTTGACCAGACCAGCGTGAAGGCCACCACGCTCATCCCCCTGGCCATCTACTTCAAGGACGGCCGGGCGAAGCTCGAGCTGGGCGTCGCCCGCGGCAAGCAGCAGCACGATAAGCGCGACACCATTAAGCGCAAGGAAATCGAGCGCGAAGTCCGCCGGGCGATGACACATCGGCAGTAGTGGGATCCGCTCTCGTAGGGGAACCGCCGAGACAATCACAAAGACCACAGAGGCCACAAAGAGCACAGAGAAAGAATTCAAGGCTCCATCTCTGTGCTCTTTGTGGCCTCTGTGGTCTTTGTGCCACATCTTTGCGCATCAACGCCGTGCTGCGGCTTTCGCGGCATTGCTCACCTCGCTTGAACCCCTAGTCGGTTTCATTTTTGTGCTAGGCGCGATTTCGCATGCGCCGATAGGCTCGGCCTTCTGACGTTCGATGATCGCGAGGAAACATGATCGCTCAAAATCTAGATCCAGGCATCGAGCCCGCACGGAAAGGATCGGTTCGGCGGGAATTTCTCAAGTCCGCGGGCGCGCTCGGAGTCGGCATCGCGATGAGCGCGCATGCCGGCGCTCAGCCCCCGTCCAGCGAACCTGCCGGCACGCCAAACACGCCCCCGCCGGCCGTAGGCAACATGCCCATGCGGCAGTTCGGCCGGGCCGATGCGAAGATCTCGGCGCTGGGCGTTGGGGGCCATCATCTCGGCGATCTCAAGAACGTCGAAGACGCGATTGCGCTGGTTCACGAGGCGGTCGATTCGGGCGTCACCTTTTTTGATAACTGCTGGGAGTATCACAACGGCAAGTGCGAGAATTGGCTCGGCCGCGGGCTCCCGGGGCGGCGCGACAAGGTTTTCCTGATGACCAAGGTCTGCACCCACGGCCGCGACGCGGCGCTGGCGATGGAGATGCTCGAGCAGTCGCTGATCCGCCTGCAAACCGATCACCTCGACCTGTGGCAAATCCACGGCGTTAGCTTCGACAACGACCCCGACCTCGCCTACCGCAAGGGCGGCGTGCTCGAAGCGCTCGACCAGGCCAAGAAGCAGGGCAAGGTCCGCTTCGTCGGATTCACCGGGCACAAGGAGCCGGCGACACACCTGCGGATGATCCAGATGGGCTATCCGTTTGATTCGGTGCAGATGCCGCTCAATCCGGTTGACCATGGGTTCCATACGAGTTTCGAGAAAGTCGTCCTGCCGGAGGCCAATCGCCGGGGGATCGCGGTACTGGGTATGAAGCCGATGTGCGGCACCGCCGACCCGGTAAAGAACGGACTGGTGAAGGCCGAGGAAATGCTGCGGTACGCGATGAGCCTGCCGGTGGCGACGACGATTTGCGGGATGGATTCGATCGAGGTGCTGCGCGAGAACCTGAAGACGGCGCGGAGTTTTCAGCCGATGAGCGCGACGGAGATGAACGAGCTTCGCGCGCGCTGCGCCCCCGCGGCGGGGGACGGGCACTTCGAGCTGTACAAGGTTTCGCTACGGTTCGACAACCCGCAGGCCCGGCTGCCGCACGGGTATCCAGTGGACGCGACGCAAAAGGAAGTGCAGGACATGCTCCAGAGCGCGGAGAGCGCTTCGCCGCAGGTTTAATCAATCGGCAGGTTCGCATGGAAGAGCAATATCACAATACCGAAGATCACGGCCTGACGCCCGGTCGGCGGGGGTTCCTGCAGGGGGCGGCGATGCTCGCGGCGGGCGCGGCCGTCGGCGGGTGTGCGGGGGCCGGTGGGGCTGCGCCTTCGGCCATCGCGCCGGGCAACGCCAGCAACGAGCCCGTGCCGCACCGGCCGCTGGGGAAAACCGGCGTTCAGGTCTCCGCCATCGGCATCGGCGGGTACACGCTTGGCGATTCCCCCTCGCTTGACGAGGCCAAGCAAATCGTCCGCGAAGCGATGGACGCGGGCGTCAACTTCTTCGACAACGCGTGGGAATATCACGACGGCAAGAGTGAGGAATGGCTGGGCGAGGCGCTCGCCGGCCGGCGGGACAAGGCGTTCGTCATGACCAAGGTCTGCACGCACGGCCGCGATAAGAAGGTCGCGATGTCGCAGCTCGAAGATTCGTTGCGGCGGCTTAAGACCGACCATCTCGACCTCTGGCAAATCCACGAATGCGTTTACTGGGACGACCCCGAGCGCCACTTCGCCAAGGGCGGCGTGGTCGAGGCGCTCGACGAAGCCAAGAAGCAGGGTAAGGTCCGCTTCGTCGGATTCACGGGGCATAAGGACCCGCAGATTCATCTCAAGATGCTTTCCTACGGCTACGCGTTTGACACGGTGCAGATGCCGCTCAACTGCTTCGACGCGACCTACCGCAGCTTCGAGCGGCAGGTGGTGCCGGAGGTGAACCGGCGCGGCATGGCGGTGCTGGGGATGAAGAGCCTGCTCGGCGGCGGCTACGCGATCGTCGACGCGCCGGTGTCTGTGCAAGACGCCCTGCGTTATGCGATGAGCCTTCCCGTCGCGACGACCATCAGCGGGATCGACTCGCTGGCCGTGCTGCACCAGAACCTGGGCGTCGCGCGCGGGTTCAGGCCGCTGAACGAGGAGCAGTTGCAGGCGCTGCGCGTCCGCTGCGCCCAGGCGGCGGGGGACGGACATCTGGAGTTGTTCAAATCAACCAAGAAGTTCGACGGAAACATCGGCCGCGAGCAACACGGCTATCCGCCGCCGGCGAAGTTGCCGCTGTGAGATGCGCGGACTCGCGGAGCCCAGCCCTGGAGGGGCGGAAGACCTTAGCCCATGGCGCGAGCCGTGGGGAAAAGATCGTTTGGAAGCGCAGAGCCCCGGAGGGGCGTGAGAAGCGATAATTCCGCGCACCGGCAGGGATCATCGCCTCTTTCGCCCGTCCGGGGCTGGTTGTGTTTACTACATTCACCCCACGGCTCACGCCGCGGGCTAAGGTCTTACGCCCCTCCGGGGCTATAGGCGGGCGACGTCGCTACTCCCATTTCGCGTTCACGCCAGCAGTCGAATTACCAGGTCGCCGTCCGGCACCAGCAGGTTGACGGCCTGTGAGTTATTCCATTTCAGGAAGGGCACGTTGCTGAACATGCCAAGCGTCTTGGCGGCGAAGCCGAATTTGGTGCCGCCGTTGACCGGGTTGGCGGCTTTGATTTTGACCGTGCCGATGGCGGAGGCGGCGACGTTGGAATTGGCGAAGGCGAACGTCGCGTCCGCGCCTCTCACCTGGAAGCTGGAGATCGAAGAGGGGGCGACGAGGTCCGAAGCGGCTACGGGGAGGATGCTCAGGCCGTCGTTCACGCCGGCGAAAAGGTCGCTGTTCAGGAACGCGCCCACGAGGACCTTTCCGATGCTGCCCACGACGCGGAACTGAGAATTGCTGACGGTGCCGCTGACCTGCAAGCTGCCGAGCACGAGGCCCGATCCGCTGGTGACGTTGATGGCGGCGTTGGTGACGTCGCCGGTGACCTTAATGCTCTTGATGGAGGCGGCGGTAAGCGCCCCGTCGTGGAAGCCCAGCCGCACCGCGCCCATCGCGCCGGCGAAGGTTGCGGTCCAGCCCGTGGCGGCCGAGCCGACCACGGTAAGGCCCGCGCCGCCGCCGCGGATGGTCCAGATGCCGCCGTCGAGGCCGCCGCTGATCTTGGTCAGGCCCAAAGAGCCGGCGGTTACCGAGGCGCCGAAGTTGCCCGCGATCTTCGTCTTGCCGATGGACGCGGCGGAGATCGCGACAGCGCCGTCGCCGTTGCTGATCCAGCTGCGGGCGGTCAGCGAAGCGATCGCGCCGGGCGTCGAGAAGCTCTCGTTGGTGACGTCACCGAGTACGACGGTCATGGGTCCACCGGCCGCGCCGATGGAGATGGCCCGGCCGTCGAACCCGCCGTTGACGTTCGCCAACTGAAGGCGGCCCAGCGAGCCGGTGACGGTCAGGCCGCCGGTGAGGTTGGTCGTCTTCGCGTTGAATGCGGCCAGCGAGCCGTTGACCACCACGTCGCTGATGGTCGTGGCCGGGCCGCGGATGGTGAAGACGGACGAGCCGTCCGTGTTGTTGAGGGTGATGCGGGCCGGGTTGGGCGAGCCGCTGACGAAGATTGCGGTGATCGTGCCCGGGCCGGTGAGCATGAGCGTGACCGGCCGGCCGGCCGAGTCGTGGTAGACCACCGGCTTGCCCGCGCTGGCGGTCCTCGTCGTGACGGGCACATTGTTGATGGTGCCGATGGCGTTGGTCGCGGAAATGCCGGCGCCTTGGGGATTGGAGAGCGTGAGGGTGAACGTGTGCGTGCCCGACGCCGCGGCGTTGGGGAGAACGGGCACGGAGATCGTCATGCTGGTGATGCCCGGCGCGAAAGTGAGCGTGCCGCTGGTGGCGGTGTAGTCGATCCCGGCGAAGGCGGAGCCGTTGGAGGTCGCGAAATCGACCGTGGCGGCTGTGGCGAGGGGCTGGTCGAGCGTCACGGTGAAGATGGCGGTGCTGCCGTCGAAAGCGGCGACAGGCGTCGCGTTGGCCACGGAGAAGTCCGCGATCGCCACGGAGACGGAAATCCCGTAGTTGCCCGTGCTGCCGTCGCCGGCGCCGGCGCCGGTGAGCGGGTCGTAGGACGTGGCGCTAGGGCCCGCGCCGTTCACGCCGATGTAATACACGTCGCCCGCGCGGACGGCCACCTTTACCTCGCTGGAGGTTGTGGTGGGGTCGATGTTGTCGTTGGAGGCGATCTGCGTCCCGCTGGCGTCGAACACGCGGATGACCGTGTCGGCGTCGGACTCCTGGCCGGTGAGCGTACGGAAGTCGAGGATCTGCGTGGCGGGGGCGACCAGGCGGTACATGTCCACGTCGGTGTCCCCGATGACCAGGTTCCCGTCGCTTCCGATGTTGCCGAAGAGGGTCTGTCCGACGGAGATGTTCTGCGGAGTGCCGTTCTGGATGGAGTTGTCGCTGAGGGTGGTGAGGACGGCGGCGGATTGGAGGTTGGCGGTCAGGGCGTACGAGCCCACCTGCCCGCCCGGACCGCTCGCCACCGAGTACCAGTTGAAACCGTTGTTGCCCATCCCGGTGATGGCGATGAAGAACTTCTGGCCCGCCGCGATTTTTGCCAAAATGTGCGGGGTGGTCGCGCCGGCGGTATCGGCGACCTTGATGATGTCACCCTGGCCGGCTGTGTATTCCCAGAGGCTCATCACCGGCGTAAATCCGCCGCTGGTGCCTTGGACCGTGGCGTCGAGGACGCCGTCGGTGGCGGCAGTGTAGACGTAGAAATCGACGTCCTTGGAGCCGCCATTCGCCCCAAGCAATTGAACGCCGTTGTCCGATCCAATCACCGCGTTGAGCGGGGTGCCCAGAGGGGCCGGCGTGGCCGAGATGGCGGTGCCGTTCACGTCGCCGTTGTCGAAGCGCAGGTGCAGGTCGTAGGAGACGTCCGTCGGCGTGGCGTTGGGGGTGCGGCCTACGTACGGGTTGACGGGGTCGAAGCCCGCGTTCTGCGGCACCGTCACGGCGACGAAGTATGTCTGGCCCGCCGTTACATTCAAAATGATCGCGCTGTCGGTCGACGGCAGGTTGGCGTTGTCGTTGGAGGCGATCAGGTTGTGGTTGGAGTCAAAGACTTCGAGGTACGTGTCCGCGGGGTTGAAATAGAAGGTGGTGTCTGTGGTGATGAGGAGCCTTCCGTTGTCGGGGGCGGTCATCTGGTATATGTCCACGTCGCTGCCCACGGCGAGGCGCGTGCCGGTGGAGACCAGCGGGTCGGACCCGAGCGTCCCCGATTGCAGCACGTCCGTGTAAGGAAGGGGGTTGCCCAGCGGGTCGGTGGGGATGTCATTGGCTTCGGTGAGGCTGACAGGCGACGCCCCCTGGATCGTTCCGTTGGGGTCGGGGGTGTTGAGATTAAACGTGACGGCGTAATCGCCAAGGTTGCTGCCGGCGACGGCCCCGGTGCCATTGATGGTGTAGGCGTTGTTGCCCGCGGAGCTGATGCCGGCGTAGTAGGTGCCGGGGAGCAGCGGGTTGCCGGCGGACGTGATGAGAGTGGGGTACGCGCCGGGTGTTCCGGTCGCGGTGCCGACGATGATGCCGTTGGAATTAAAGAGCCGGATGGTCGGGGAGAACGCCATGCCGCCCCCGGTCTGGGTGAGCGCCACCGACAGGCTGCCGGGCGTGACGATGTCGAGCTTGTAGAGATCGACGTCGGCCGCGCCGTCGAGGATCAGGCCGTCGGCGCCGATGTTGCCGGTGAACGTGGCGGGGGTGGTGCCGTCGATGTTGTTGACGGGGGTGGCGGTGGTCGTGGTGTTGTCGGTGTCGGGCCCGGGTACGGGGCCGACGGTGATAAGGCCTCCCGTGACCAGTTGCTGCACCGCCGTGACCGCCTTCAGCACGTTGATGCGCTTGTAGCTCAGGCCCGTCTCGGGGAGATTGGAGGTCGAGCCGTCGCTGGCGTTATAGCGGGAGTTATTGGGGTTATTGGAATCGACGATCGTGTCGGCGGTCTGCCGGATGATCTGGAGGATCTGGTTCGGGTCGGTGAGGTAGTGGCCGCCGAAAGTCTTGGCGGCGTCCTGCATGAGGGCGACGGCGCCGGTGACGAACGGGGCGGCCATGCTCGTGCCGCTGATCGTGTTGTACTGAAGCTTGCTGCCGACCGTATTCGTGCTGGAGCCGTTCCAGGTGCTGAGGATGTCCGAGCCCGGCGCAGCGACCTGGTTGGGCAGCGTGCTGCGCTGGCTGGTGGACGCGAACGTGTCGGGGGTGGCGGCGGTTTCGACGGCGTAAAACTGGTCCCCGTTGCCCCCGAACGGAATGCCGAAGTCCGAGGCCTGCCCGGTCGTCGACCAGGTGTTGGCCACGCTGATGGTCGAGACCACCGCCGGGAACGACGCGCCCGGGACCGGGTTGTTCGCGTAGCTGTTGCCCGACGAAGTCACGACCGTGATGCCCATGTTCTGGAGCGTGGTGATTTCAAGGGCCTCGGCGTCCTGCTGGTCGGCGGTGGTGACGGCGTTCTCATTGACGCCCCCGAGGCCCAGCGACATGTTCACGACCTTGATGTTGAACTGCTGCGCGTGGGCGGCCACCCAGTCGAGCCCGCGGAGGACCGGGTCGCCGCCGAGCTGCGTTTCGCCGGGGGCGGCAAACACCCGGATGTCCACGAGCCTGGCCCCGTACGCCACGCCGATCGAAGGGTTGGACGACGCCGCGATGCCCGAGACGTGCGAGCCGTGGCCTTCGTGGTCCACCGCGTCCACCAGGAAATTGGGGTCGATGGGCGCGTTCTCCGGCTGCTTCACTGCGTCGTAAAACGCGACGACATTGCTCTGCAGGTCCGGGTTTTTCGCATACACGCCGGTATCCAACACCGCGATCCCCACGCCCTTGCCGGTGATGCCCGCGAACGCGGCGTCCTGGCGCATGGTGCTCAGCCCCGTGATGTCGAACGAGGCGCTGAGCAACGCGCGCGTCTCAAGCAATTCGATGACGACGGTCCAAGGTCGCGACGACTTAGCCGGCATGGTGCCTCCTCATTTGGTGATGATTCCGCCGAGAACCTAGAGGTGTTGAACGCATCCCCTGCCGGCCCACTCTCCGGCGGAAGGAGTGTACCGTCTACTGCTACATTAACAATAGCGTGCGGGGAACTCAGCCGGGGCGGATGTCACCCCGCGGGGATCGTGATCGCAATGGATGGAGGCCCGAGCCGGGGCGCGTCGGACCCGAGGCCCGTATCACGGCTTTGCAAAGACGAGTGCCCGAAGAAGAAGAGGGAGGGGAAGGAGAAAAATGGGGAGGGGAGGAGAAAGGACGAGCGCAAATTCCGCCGGCGGTCATCCGCCGAAATAGGTCCGCAGCCTGTCGAAAACCGTAACGGCAATTAATACGCTGGCGAACCAGATCAGCATCCGCTGCACGCGGTCGAGCGGCTGCCGGTCGCTTGCACCCGGCGCGGACGCCGCCGGAACTTCGGCAGGATCATCGCGCCGCGGCGAGTAGGATTCTCCGGCTTGAAGATATTCCGATTCTTGCGTCATAGTCGCGCCCGATCGCCCGTGGGTCGCATGGTCAGAGGTGACGGACCCAAATGGTTTATCGGTCAATCCTAGCCCGGCTTTACCCGGCCCGGAACATCCCATCCATCGTCCGGATCCGTTCTTGAGTTTAGATGCGATTGTGACGACAGCTTGTCGCAATTGGCATACGGGCCCGCGCAACCGCGGGAGCACGGCAGGGGCTGAACGCCGCGATTTAATCGGACTGGTGCATGTTCACCCCGACCCGTCGCAGTTACTTCAACTTCCGCCGCGAAGTGACAACCCAAGCCCGCCGGCCCGAAAGGCGAGCCCTTCTAGAGCGGCCCCCATATCTTCTGCGCGATCGGGGCCGCGGTGATGTTGATGAGAAGATCGCGCATTGCGCGCGGTTGCCGGGCCGGCCTTGGCCATGATGCGTTGCATGCGACTGACGGCGAGGGGCGTGCGCGGTGTTTCCGACACCAAATCCTTGAGGTTTTCCGAGAGTTGGTTGCGGTCGGCCGGATCGAGGCTCGGTGTCTCTGTAGCCAATTCGATCGCAGCTTGGATCGCTGCTTCCGTCCAAGGCATCGCCTCCCCACAGCCGTGGCAATATTCGGGAGTCGGAAGGCTCATTGCAAGGCCCACGCCCGGCATATGCGTTTGGCCGGGGATCGCAGAATTGCACTTCGGACAGCATGAAATGGTCTTCGCACCACATCGATCTCAGTGCGCCCGCTCGCCCGACGGATACTTCCTCAACATGCTGGTGAGTTGATGTCCGTTAAGGCACACCAGCATCGTATCGGTCCAAATGCCTCGATTTGGTTCTTCCCACATGAAGGGCCCCACAGCGTAGCACACCCGCATAGCATTAAAAGACGTGTTCGGTACTAGCTATTGCGCCATCCAGGACTTGAACCTGGAACCCGCTGATTAAGAGTCAGCTGCTCTGCCAATTGAGCTAATGGCGCTTTGGTCGCGATACGATATGCGTTCGCGATAAGTTGTCAAGGCTCTTCGGTGAGCCGTGCATTGCCTGGGCCGCTGGGGTTCACGGGAGCCGGACGGGGCCGATTTTTAGCCCGGGTTTTTGCCGGCGGGCTCTTCGGATTTGTAGCCCAGCCGCTTGGTTACCGCGTCGTAATCGAACCAGCTTTGCGCCAGCTGTTCGGTGATCATCGACTGCTCCTTCGCGGCCATCTGGAGCTTCATCATCGCCAGCTCGTCGGCGGGGATGTCGAGGTTCACGTCCGCCAGCTCGGCGACCACCACCTTGCGGTCGGCGGGCATTTCCACCAGCGCGACCGGGTGCGGATTCGCCGGCGTGGCCTGCGTGAGCAGGTCGTGGGCCTTGGCCATCAGCGCGGAAGTCGAGGAGAAGTCCGCCTCGAAATTCGGGATGATCGGGTACTGCGAAGTGAAGCCGAACGCACCGGTCGAAATGACGACGCGCTTGGCCGCGACGGCGGCCTTGGAAAGGCCGTCCTTGCCGCCGGCGTCGGCGAGCTGCTTGGCCGCGGCCAGGGCCGCGTCGTAGCCGGCCTGCAGCTGCGCGTCCGCCTCAACCCGTGCCCGCACCTCGGCGAGGTCCGCGGAATGGGCCGGGCTGGCGTCGGTCAGGCGGAAGACGTAGGCGTTTTCGGAAAAGTCGGTAAGTTGCTCGCTGGGCTGGAGGATCTGGAGAAGGTCGCCGGGCTTGCGGGCGGGGTCGTAGACGAAGGGGGCTGATTCCTGGGCGGCGTAGTCGGTGAACGACCGCTCGCCGGCCCGGGCGAAGCCGATGCCCGGCTGTTTTGTCAGTTGCTTGCCGTCCGTCCATTCGCCGATCTGATGCACTTCGGGCAGCACGTTGAACTGCTTCTGGATGTCCTGCGCCACCTGCTCCAGGTAGCCGTAGCTGGCGTAGCCGGCGGCGGGTTGCGTGGCAGGCTGCGTCGTGGCTCCGGCGACGGCCGGGTTGGTGGCGGGGAGGGTCGTGGGATTCGCCTTGCGGTAGGCGGCATAGTCCGAGGCCAGCCGCTTCTGGAGCGCGTCCGCCACGTCCTTCTGAAGCTTGTCCGCGTCCGCCTTCAACGTGTTCTTGAGGATCTCCTCCTTCACCTCGGCGTACGGCCGGGTGGTGGGCTCGGCCTTGACCAGGGTGGCGGGCTTGGTCGTCGGGGCCGCCGCCTGCGTTGCGGGGGCGGTGGCGGGCTGAGTGGCCGAAGGTTCGGTCGCCGGGGCGGTGGCCGGCTGCGACGCCGGGGCGGGGCGGACGAATTCCTGCTGGTGGCCGTAATAGTATTGCCGGGCCTGTACGTCCCAGTCGTATTCCTTCTTCGCCGCCCGCACCGCGGCAAGGACCTGCGCCCGCGGGATCTCGACGTACTGGAGCTTCACGCGGTTGGGCACCTTGTACCCGAAGCCCAGCGGGTCGTTCGCGGATTTCGTTCCGGCGTCGGCCTCGTTGCCCTTGTACTTGTTAAAGAGGGATTCGACCTGCTGCGTGGTCGGCGCGGGGAGCGTCGCCTTCAGGTCCGCCGCGTTGAATTCGACCAGGTTCAGGCGGATTTTTTGTCCCGCGTCCGCCAGTTGATGCGTCCACATCGGCTCGCTGATCTTCACGTCGCTGTTGAGCCGGTCGCGGAGCGCTTGCACCACGATGAAGTGCGATAGTGCGGAACGCAACTGCTCGGCGTGGTCCGACTTGTCAGTCGGGTCAATGCTGAACTGGTTCTTCAGCGTCTGCGCGACCTCATCGGTGGACGCGCGAATCCCGCGCTGCTCGGCTTCCTTCTGGAGCAGGAAGAAGAGTTCGTTGTGCTTCTCGATCTCGACGGCCAGGACCTTGCCGAGCTTCAGCACGTAGGACGAGTAATTGCGCGGGTTGATCTCGGGCAGGTAGGCGGGGGACTGCCGCAGGAGCTTCCACTCGTTTCGCGCCTGCTCGCGGTCGTCGGCGTACACGGGGGTCTTGCCGAT
Source organism: Phycisphaerales bacterium (assembly GCA_028288945.1). Classification (GTDB taxonomy): domain Bacteria; phylum Planctomycetota; class Phycisphaerae; order Tepidisphaerales; family Tepidisphaeraceae; genus RYN-428. The sequence goes on along the minus strand of JAQGHH010000151.1, from coordinate 1,447 downwards.
CTGCCCGATCTGTTTGCCCTTGCCGCCCGACATGCTCCCGTTCTTCATGCCGGTGGGGAGGATGAATACGACCATGAGAGCGGCGGCGAATATGGCCAGCAGCTTCTTCTGATTCTTCTTAATGACGTGATACATGAGTTCTCAAATCTGCTTGCGAAATTACTTGCCCTTGGTGAGGCGGTCCGCGTTTTCCTTGGCCTGTTTGGCGGCGTCGCCGCCGGGGAATTCCCCCGCGACCTGATTATAGATCGCCAGCGCCTCGCCGGGCTGCTTGAGCTTCTCCTCGAGGGCCGCGGTTTTCATCAGCGCGTCCGCGACGTGCGGTGCGTTCGGGGTCGACTTGAAATTGGCGACCACACGCATGTACGCCAGCGCCGCCTCTTTCATCGCCTCGGGCGTCGTGGCCGTCCCGCCCTTGGCCTCGGCCAGAAGCCATAGCGCTTCCACCTGGCGCTCGGCGTCGGTGAACGCGGCTGAGTGCGAATTAATCGCCGCCGTCACCTGGTCGAACTTACCGTCGGCCAGCGCCTTGCGGGCCTGGGCCAGCGACACGTCCGCCTCGGCACGCTGCGCATCGGCATTCACAACCGGCGCGGCCGGGGGGTTGCCGGGGGTGGTGGTGCCGGTGTTGTCCGGCGCGGGGGCGCCGAGCTTCTTCAGGTCGGCCAATACCTTCGCCGCTTCGGCGGTGTCGCCCTTGGCGTTCAGCAGGTCCATCAGGAACGGCAGCAGCACTTGCTGCGATTCGGGCTTTGCCCCCGTGGCGCCCTGCTTGACGGCCGTGATCGCCTTGTCGATCTGATCGGGCTTCGCCCCGGCGATGGTCGGCTTGTTTTGCAACGCGGCCGCCGGCTCCTTTCGGGCCATCTCCACGAACCCGGTGACGGAGTCCTGGAAGTCGCCGCTCTTTTGCGCCACCTGCAACAGCCTCAGTGACGCGCGGCGCTTCACCCAGTCGGAAGCCGTGGCGGCGCTCGCCTTGCGGTACGCGACGCCGGCGGCTTTCCAGTCTTCCTTCGCGAAAGCCGCCTCGGCGGTCGTGAGGTTGGGCTCGGCGTCGCACTCGATCTGCACGACGTCGCTCATGGGCTTGTGGGTCTCCATCCCGGAGATCTCCGAAACCCAGTACAGCTCGTCGGCGTCCGCCAGCTTTGCGACCTTGGAAATCTTACCCTTCATTGACACGGGCTTGCCCGCGGCCGATGAGCGGTAATAGACCGTGTCAGCCAACGAAGCCGAGGCCGGAATAAGGAGGGCCGCCCCGGCCAGGGCCAGCGCGCGGACGAGTCGAGACGGCGAGCGAGGCGTACGGTCCATATTGCGCACCCGTTGGTTAGGGGTCATGCAGGAGAGGGGGGTCGAACCCCTACACCTTTCGGTACAGGATCCTAAGTCCTGCGCGTCTGCCAATTCCGCCACTCCTGCGCAGCCCGACATTAAGCGCCAC
>JAQGHH010000129.1 GCA_028288945.1 Phycisphaerales bacterium | reverse complement strand
CGGGGCCGCGGTTTGCAGCGAGTCCCAATGCCAGATGAGGCGCCCGATGGCCGTGCTCGGTGGATAAGGCGGCTTGGACTTTTGCCCGTCGGCGCGCGGCCCAGGAAAGTGTCGTTTTATTCTCCCTGTCTTTGTCCTGAGAAATAAAAGTATCCCTGAAGTTGTGTAGGAGCGCCCGTGTGTCCCTTTCCGAAGTTCAGGAACGTGGCCGGCTTCAGGTTACCTTTGCCTTTGGGGAAGACCCACTGGCTTTGCTTCCATGTTGCGCCTTGATCATCGGACCAGATCAACGCCTGGTCCACGTCCGGCCACTTGCCGTTTTGCGTGTTCAGCCACGCGTAGAGCCGGTCGCCGACGGCGAGGATGCCTCCCGCCTTGCCGTGCTCGGGAAAGGAGGCGCGATGCTCAGGGTGCTTGCCGCCGTTCACATTGATGCCGCTGAACCGTTGCGGCGTACCTTCGATTCGTGCGAAGCCAAGGGCGACGCGGCCGTCCTGGTCGCTGCCGCCAAAGCCCCCTCCGTCGCCCCAGGCGAGATAGAGATTGTCATCCTTTGCCCATGTCACCGGCCAAAGATCACTGCCCGGGGCCGCGGTTTGCAGCGAGTCCCAATGCCAGATGAGGCGCCCGATGGCCGTGCTCGGTGGATAAGGCGGCTTGGACTTTTGCCCGTCGGCGCGTGCCCAAGGGCACAGCGTTGCAAGAAGCGCCGCGAGCGACAAGAGCATGGCGCGTGTTCTGCACATGTAGCCGCAATGCTACAGGAACCGTACCGGCTTTTCCCAGATGGCCAGCACGATGCAGCCGTTGGTGCTGGTGATGGCGTGCGTGGTGCCCGGGGGGTGAATGAGGAGCGTGCCGGTTTCGTGGTGGCCGTTGTCGTCCCTTTGGGAGCCTCGGAGAACCAGGATGTGCTCATATCCCGCGTGCTCGTGGCGGGGAAGACTCGCTCCCGGCGCGTAGCGGAGCAGGGCGGCGGAGGGGCCTTGCGCGTTAGTGTATAGCCGGTGAATCTCGATGCCTTCGCGGAACTTCTCCCATTGGATTTCCACGTCGGTGGCGGGCGAAAACAATCCGGCACATATCACGGGCAGACGGGCGCTATCCATGCACGGTCTCCATACCGCGCAAAAACCCTGACGAGTTCGCCGTCCATCCGACGATCCCTCCTTGCGCGCGGTCCATTCTCAGCGTAGCCTCTTTAAAGGCTGGATAGTAGCTCTCGGTGCAATCCTCCGGCGGCAGGCATCCGCACTCGCGTTCACTCATTCCTCTCCTGGGAGCCATCAAACAGCTATGCCGGCGCCGGAGCAGCCTCTTCGTGCGCGGGATCTCCGTGGCCCGCCATGTGGCGTCCGATGATAAAGATATCGGCTTCCGCGGCCGGGGTTTCGTAGACGAACTTGCCGTGGAACATCACGACGATCCGGTCGGAGAGTTCGAAGACTTCGTCGAGGTCTTCGCTGACGAGCAGCACCGCCGCCCCGCGGTTGCGGGCTTCCATGATCTGGGCGCGGATTTCCGCGGCCGCCGCGAAATCGAGGCCGAAGCACGGGTTTGCCGCGATCAGGACTTCCACCTGGTCCGACAGCTCGCGCGCGAGCACGGCCCGCTGCACGTTGCCGCCGGACAGGTTGCGGATGGGCGTTTCCGGGGTTGGCGTTTTCACGCGGTAGCGGTGGATCAGATCCTGCGCGGCCCGACGGATGGAGGCCTTGTTCAGGAAGAATCCGATGATCGAATGCGGGTGCGCGTCGAAGTTGCGCAGGACCATGTTTTGCGCGACGCTCATGCCTCCCACGCAGGTATTTTTCAGCGGCTCTTCGGGGAGGCAGTTGACCTTGTGCCTTCGGATTTCGGCACGGGTGGCGTGGTAGGGCTCGCCGTGTACTTTGATGCCGCCGGCCACGGGCGGGCGCTGGCCGGCGAGCACTTCCACCAGCTTGCTCTGCCCGTTGCCCGACACGCCGGCGATGCCGACGATTTCGCCGGCGTGGACATGGAGGTTGAGGTCTTCCACCGCTTTGAGGCCGATGTCGTCCAGTGCGTGAAGACCGTAAATATGAAGCAGCGGCTCCCCGCGGGGTTTGGTGTCGCGGGCGGCGGTGCGGGTGGTCTCCGAGCCGATCATCATCGCGGACATGTCTGTTGGAGTCAGTTCTTTTACCAGCCCCTTACCGGCGAATTTGCCGGTCCGCAGCACGGTCACTTCGTCGGCGAATTTCATCACCTCGCGGAACTTGTGCGTGATCATCAGAACCGTCAGGTCGCCGCCCCTGGTGCGCTCCTTGAGCATCGAAAGCAGCTCATCGGCCTCTGCCGGAGTGAGCACGCTCGTCGGCTCATCCAGGAACAGCACCTTGTTCTTCAGGTATAGCTGCTTGCAGATCTCGAGCTTCTGCTTCTGCCCCGCGGCCAGCGACGAAACCTTCGCGCCGATGGGGATGAAGAAGGGCGTGGTGCGCATGAACGCGCGGAGGTCTTCGTATTCCTTCTTCCAATCGATGATGGCGGGCACCTTGCCGCGGGAGAGGACGAGGTTCTCGGCGACCGTCATGTTCGGCACCAGCGTGAAGTGCTGGTAAACCATGCCGATGCCCAGGCGCAGCGCTTCGCGCGGGTTGCGAATTATCACCGGCTGATCGCCGAGCGATATCTGCCCGGTGTCGGGCAGGTAATAGCCCATGATGCATTTGACGAGCGTGCTCTTGCCTGCACCGTTGCCGCCCAGCAGGGCGTGCATGGTGCCGGGACGGACGGTCATCGAGACGTCGTCGAGCGCGACCAGCGAGCCGAATTTCTTGGTGATGCCGAGGGCCGACAGCCCCGGGGCTTTGGCGGCGGTGGCCGGCGCGATGATATCCTGAACCACGGTCATGCGATTCCCTTGATGAAGTCCCTGGAGTTTGAGACTGCGCCGAAGACACCGTTCTGCATTTTGACCATGTTCACTGCGGCGTCGTGGTTAGCGCGGGCCGTTGCGGCACAGCAGTCTTCCAGAAGGACGCATTCGTAGCCGCGGTCGTTGGCCTCGCGCATGGTGGTGTGGACACAGACGTCCGTCGTGATGCCGGTGAGGACGATATTGGCGATCCCCTTCTGGCGGAGGATGAGGTCGAGATCGGTCGCGCAGAAGGAGCCTTTGCCCGGCTTGTCGATGATCGTTTCGCCCGGCTCCGGGTAGAGCTCGGGGATGATGTCCCACCCCGGCTCGCCGCGAACGAGCACGCGGCCGCAAGGGCCGGGGTCGCCGATTCCGGCGATCGTGCTGAATTTTCGCGAGCGCCAGCGCTTATTGGCGGGAAGATCCGCGAGGTCGGGCCGGTGGCCTTCGCGGGTGTGGAGGATGTGGAAGCCGGCGCTGCGCATGGCGGCCAGGACATTATTAATCGGGTCAATGCAGACGCGGGTGAGGGAGATGTCGTACCCGAGAAGGTCGATGTAGCCGCCCTTGCCGCAGAAGTCGGTCTGCATATCGATGACGATCAGCGCGGTGTTGGCGGGGCGCAGGTCGCCGTTGTAGGGCCAGGGGTAGGGGTCGGATTTGATGTATGTTTCGGGCATTTTAGCGGTTACTGGTTGCTGGTGAAGGCAGAGAACACCCTCGTCTTCCTTCACCAGCAACCAGCAACTCTCCTCCTACGCTGTCGCTTTCCCAAGCTCTCCCGGCGCGCCGGCGAGGCTGCGACTGGCGGAGCAAGTGGCGATCATGATCAATAAAGTCAGGAAGTAGGGGGCGGCGTCGAAAAGGTAATGGCCCCTGTTGATATCCACCGATTGCAACGCCGGGCCCAGCGCCTTCGCGCCGCCGAAGAGTAGGGCGGCGAAGAGGCAACTGACGGGGTTCCAGCGCGCGAAGATCACCAGCGCCACGGCCATGAGGCCCTGACCGCTGTTAAGCCCTTCGCTCCAATTGCCCGGCCAATAGAGCGAGAGGAATGATCCGCCGATGCCCGCAAGGAACGCCCCGGCGGCGGTGGCGTACATCCGGACGCTGTTCACCGAATAGCCCATCGCGCGGGCGGCATCGGTGCTCTCGCCGACGGTACGGACGATGAGGCCCCACCTGGTGTTCTTGAACCACCAGTGCATCGCGGGCGCGAGGGCCACGCCGA
>JAQGHH010000128.1 GCA_028288945.1 Phycisphaerales bacterium | reverse complement strand
CGAAAACATGAACGGCTGAACCTCCGCGCGGCCGGCGCCGCGCGGGGGCTCGGGCCGGGCGCGGCGGGATCCGGGCCCGAACTACCGAAACGGGATTTCCAATGGACCTGGCTACGCTGATCGGAGTTGTGCTGGCCTGGGGCGCCGTCATCTTCTCCATGTACCACGCCTCCGAAGGGGCGCTCGGGGCGTATTTCAAGCCTTCGGAGTTGTTCCTCGTCTTCGGCGGGTCGCTGGGGGCGGCGATGCTCTCCATGCCGCTGCACAACATCACCGGCGCGGTCGGTTACGTGAAGAAGTGGCTGTTCAACAAGCACGCTCACATCGAGCATCTGATCAAGGAGATGGTCGAATACGCCGAGACCGCCCGCCGGGATGGCGTATTGGCCCTCGAGTCGGTCGCGCGTGAAGCGCCCGATGCGTTCCTCCGGCGGGGCCTGCAACTCACCATCGACGGGACCGACCCGGAAATCATCGAGCGCATCCTCCGCATCGAAATCGACGCCATGACCGAGCGCCACAAGCACGGCAAGCACCTGTTTCACACGCTCGCCAAGTTCGGCCCGGGCTTCGGCCTGATGGCCACGCTCATCGCCCAGGTCGCCATGTTCCGCCACCTGGACGGCGACGCCGCCGTCATCGGCAAGGCCCTGGCCATCGCCCTCACCGGCACCTTGTACGGCTGCATTCTCCAGAACCTGGTCGCCGGCCCGATCGCCGAAAAACTCTCGCTCCGCTCCCACGAGGAAGCCTTCGCCAAGGAGATCGTGCTTCAAGGCGTCCTAAGCATCCAGGCCGGCAACAACCCACGGGTCGTCGAAATGCAGCTCATGAGCTTCCTAAGCACCCGCCAACAAGCGGCGATCCCGAAAGCAGCATAGGAGAGTTGCCAGTTGCCAGTTGCCAGTTGCCAGTAAAGGAAATGGAAGTAGCGAAACCGCATCTGCTTCCTTCACTGGCAACTGGCAACTGGCAACTGGCAACTAAATGAATGGCCAAAAACTCCTGCAAATGCAAAAAGAGCGAAGAATGCGAAGAATGCCCCGAGTGGATCTTCACCTTCGCGGACCTCGTCATGTTGATGATGGGGTTCTTTGTGATCCTTTGGGTGCTCAAACCCCCGGCGGGGAAGGACGCGAAGGACCAGGAAGCCGTCGAGGCGCAAAAAAAATGGGACGAGACCGTCGGCCAAATCCGCAAGAGCTTTGGGTACATGCCCGATCCCAACAGCACCGACCCCGTCGATGTTCAAATGCTAAAGGACAAGACTCCCCGTGGCATGCGCAAAGGCGCTGAAACCGAAGAGCCCCGCGACGGCGCCGTCGGCACCGACCATGCCACCACAACCATCCGCCCGGGCAAGCAATCCGCCATCGGCGGCCGCCTTGGTTTCGATCCGGGCAACGCCACGCTCCTTCCCGAAACAACCCGCGCGCTCGACCAGATCGCCGACAAGATCCGGGGGCATTACAATATCGTGCTGGTGAAAGGCCACGCCACGCTCGATGATCTGCCCGAGGGGAGCACCTCTTCGCAACGCATGGAGCTCTCGTTGCGTCGCGCGCAGGCGTCGGCCGACTACCTTGCTTCCCGCGGCGTGCAGTCGGAGATTCTCCGCGTAGTGGGTTGCTCAACGTTCGAGCCCATCAAGCAGCGGGCGTACGGCGCGGACCTTCAGGCAATGAACCGCCGGGTCGAGGTGGAAGTGACTGCAGAACTGCTGGAGTCACGGCAAGACCGCGCACATGTTCCGGCCCTCCCGAGCGTCCCGCAGGCGGCCGCGCCGCTTGGCCCCCAGGCACGAAATGCTCAAAGCTCTGCGATTCACTAGCGTTGAGCCCGCCGGAATTGCTGTCGCCAGTGAGACAAGCTGTCATTTCTCTTTAGTGAGCGGTCTCATCCTTTGGCTGCTCCCACTTTAAGCGAAAATAAATTTTTTCTAGCTCTGCTTTAGGAATTATCGGGGGCTGCGTGTGCGCCGACACCGGGGGTACATTTCCCCTACCCTTCCGGGGCACGAACTTTGCTTTACTCTGTGCGTCACAGGTTCACGGGGCGATTAACGAGCGCGAACGCCAGGGTGAGGTTTATCATGAAGCACGAAGTCAGTAACATCAACGATTCGTCGGCACGCCTGAAAGCAAATTCCTCGCCAACCCCGGGCAACGCGCTGGGCACTCCATGGGGAAAATGGGAAAAGTCTGACGACCCGCATTCCCCTTCAGCGATCTCGGCGCCCCCGCCCGTTTGGACGCGCTACATCGATAGCCGCCTCAAACAATTCTGCACCCGTTAACGGGTAGACGTGTAGCGGCAAGCGACTCGCAACGCCCTGAATCCGGGCGTCTTTCGCCGGTCCTCGACCCGATTCCACCGATTCGGTACGGACGCGGTGCGCCTCACGCTTTCGCCGCCCTTGGAAGAAATTTGCTTGGGAGAAATGTTCTTTTTGAGAAGGATGGTGGTACGCGCATGGTCTCGAATAACGCAACAACACTTTCGCCTCGCTTAAACACCGCACAGACTTCGGCGGGTCAGACGAGTCCGATTCCCGCCCGCGATTCGGGCGTGGATTCGCTGCCGTTCAGCGAGTTTATTTGGGGCGCGGGGGTGGAATGCTCCTTCCTGCCGCACCTCAACGTGGACCAGTTCCAATGGACCCAGCACAACCGCTTCTGGCGCGAGGATCTCCGCCGCGCCCGCGAAGAATTGGGCATCACCCATTTGCGCTATGCGCTGCCTTGGAACACGCTCGAACCCCGCCGTGGCGAGTTCGACTGGTCGATGAGCGACGAGCGGATCGAAGAAATCCGAAAACTCGGGTTTACGTTGTTGCTCGACGTCATGCATTTCGGGACTCCGCTGTGGCTCAAGCAGGCCGTGGGTGACCCTGAATTCCCCGAAGCGCTCGAGGGATTCACCGAGGCGATGGTCACGCGTTACCGCGGCGCGGTGAACGTGTGGTGCCCGTTCAACGAACCGCTGGTCAGCGCGCTGTTCAGCGGTGATTTCGGCTTCTGGCCGCCCCACAGCCGCAAGTGGCGGGGATACATGCCCGTGCTCAGCCGCGTGGTGCAGGCGGTGAACCGCGGCATCCGCGCCATCCGCCGGGCGCAGCCTGAGGCCACGGTGCTTCTTTGCGACGCCGCCGAAAGCTACAAGACGCGCTCGAAGGAACTGGAGACGGAAGTCGCCCGCCGCAACCTGCGCCGGTTCGCGGTGATGGACCTTCTCACCGGCCGCGTCGATCACAATCATCCGCTATTCTCCTGGTTCACCAGCTTCGGCATGAGCGAGGTGGACATCGAGTGGTTCCGCACGAACCCGCAAACGCCGGACGTGCTCGGCCTCGACTATTACCCCCACAGCGACTGGCAGCTCGATAAGGAGGGCGGCGCGGTCCGCCAGCGCCGTTCCGACAACCCGGTCGGCTTATATGGCGTTGCCAGCGCATACTACCAACGCTACGGCCTGCCCCTGATGCTCACGGAGACGAGCGTGGAAGGGAAGCCGATCAACCGCGAGATCTGGCTCGACACGGTCATCGACCACTGCCGCCGTCTGCGCGAAGAGGGCGTGCCGATGCTCGGCCTGATCTGGTGGCCGATGCTCGACCAGATCGACTGGGACGGCGCGCTGACGCACCGCATCGGCAAGATTCACCAGGTCGGCCTCTACACCCTCGCCCGCCAGCAGGACGGCACGCTCATCCGCAGCGCCACGCCCCTGGTCAAGCAGTTCAAATCCGCCATCGCCGCCGGCGAAGAGCGCGTTGGCAAACTAACAAAAATCGCCTACCCGGCGGGCATGGAAGACGAGCAACTGCCCCCGATCGGCCAATGGGACACGCCGACACTCGTGGAGTCCAAGCCGCTGAGTGAAGTGAATCGCGGCAACGGCAATGGCACGGGCAATGGTCACGCCAAAGGCAACGGCGCCGCCGCGACCGCCCCCGCGTCCGGACGCATCGCCGACCCCGCACCCGGAGAGGCGGCCGAGCCCTCCACCGCCGGCGCCGGCGGCCTCGAAATCTCGGAAGGCAAAAACCTCGACCGCTACGGCATCGTCGTCTTCAGCCATCTCCGCTGGGGCTTCGTCTGGCAGCGCCCGCAGCAGTTCCTCTCCCGCTTCGCCAAGAAGCATCAGGTGCTCTTCTTCGAAGAGCCGTTTTTCGACCGCCCCGAAGGCACGGAGCCCGAGCTCAGCTTCCACCGCGTGATGCCCAACGTCACGGTCGCCTGCCCGCACGTCGCCCCGTCGTGGGCGAAGAACCCGGAGATGCCAAACACGCTGCGCGACCTCGCCCGCCGGGCCATCGACGAGATGAACGACGACGGCACCTTCGACCGCCCGCTCCTCTGGTACTACAGCCCGATGGATTCGGGCTGGTCGCTGGGCCATTTCCTCAACCGCGGCGTCGTCTACGACTGCATGGACGAGCTCTCGCAATTCACCGGCGCGCCCCGCTCGCTGGTCGCCAACGAGGCCCGCCTCATCGACCATGCTGACATCGTCTTCGCCGGCGGCTACGAGCTGTGGCTCAAGAAAAAGCAGCAGCACGAAAACGCCCACTTCTTCGGCTGCGGCGTCGAGGTCGATCACTTCGCCAGCTCGCAGGACCCGGGCCTCTCGATCCCGCCCGATATCGATTTCATGCCGCGACCCATCCTCGGATGGATCGGCGTCGTCGACGAGCGCGTCGATTACCAGATGGTCGGCGAGATGGCGCGCCTGCGCCCGAACTGGTCGTTCGCGATGGTCGGGCCGGTCGTCAAGGTCGACCCGAACCTGCTGCCCCACTATCCCAACCTTTTTTGGCTCGGCGGCCGCGACTATTCCGTGCTACCCAATTACTGCAAGGCGTTCGACCTCTGCATGATGCCCTTCGCCATCAACGCCGCCACGCAATACATCAATCCCACCAAGGCGATGGAATACCTCGCCACCGGCAAGCCGGTCATCAGCACGCCGGTGCGCGACGTCGTGCGGCAATACAGCGATCTGCTCGATATCGCTAAAACTCCCGAAGAGTTCGTCAACGCCGCGGAACGCGCCTTGCAGTCGCCCGACAAGGAACGCATCGGACGCGGCATTGAAAAAGCCCGTGCCAACAGCTGGGAAAGCACTGTCGCCGCAATGCAAGGCCTGATCCGCGACGCAATCGGAAAACCCGACCGTCGCTCCGCAAGAAAGGTCACGCCGCTCTCGAAGGACGAAGAGCAGTTGACCTACGTCTATCAGGCGACGCAGGGCTCTTAACGCGGTTGTTCACCGCGGAGGATTTATTAACCGCGGAGACGCGGTGAACCGGTTTGGCTCCGACGGACGGGGGCCGCAGGTTGTGTGACTACGGACTCTTTTCGGGAGTATTTTAATGAGCCGCAAGATTGTAATCATCGGCGCGGGCCCCACCGGCCTTGGCGCCGCCTACCGACTCAAGGAACTTGGCTACACGAATTTCCAGCTCTACGACCGCCACCCCCACATCGGCGGCCTCGCCAGCAGCTTCACCGACTCCGCCGGCTTCACTTGGGATATCGGCGGCCACGTGATGTTCAGCCACTACAAATACTATGATGATCTCTTCGACAAACTCATGGGCAGCGATTATCAGCTCAACATGCGCGAATGCTGGGTGCGCATGTTC
>JAQGHH010000110.1 GCA_028288945.1 Phycisphaerales bacterium | reverse complement strand
GCCGCCTTAAATCCCTCGGCTCATCCGCGTTCAACAAACGCGTGCGGATGGCGGACGTCACCTTCCGCAATCAGGGCATCACCTTCACCGTCTACAACGACAAACGCGGCGTCGAGAAGATCTTCCCCTTCGACCTGATGCCGCGGATCATCCCCGCCAACGAATGGGACCTGATCGAACGCGGCCTCGTCCAGCGCATTACCGCCCTCAACCTCTTCTGCCAGGACATCTATCGCGACCAGCGCATCCTGCGCGAAAACATCGTGCCCCCCGAGCTCATCTACGGCGCCAAGAGCTTCCGGCGCGAGATGTTTCACGTAAACGTCCCCAAGAACATCTACATCCACATCTGCGGAACCGACCTCGTCCGCGACAAAAACGGCGCATACTTCGTGCTGGAAGACAACGGCCGCACGCCCAGCGGTGTGAGCTACGTGCTCGAAAACCGCGCGGTGATGAAGCGCGTCTTCCCGACGCTCTTTGGCGCCTACCGCGTCCGAGCGATCGAAGACTACCCGTACAACCTGCTTCAATCCCTCAAGCACCTCGCCCCGACGAAGTCGGACGACCCCGCCATCGCCGTGCTCACACCCGGCACTTATAATTCCGCGTACTTCGAACACAGTTTCCTGGCCCGGCAAATGGGCGTGGAACTGGTCGAAGGCCGCGACCTGATCGTGGACAACGCCTTCGTCTACATGCGTACGACCGCCGGCCTGCGGCGAGTCGATGTGATCTATCGCCGGGTGGACGATGATTTCCTCGACCCGCTCTGCTTCCGTGGCGACAGCGCCCTGGGCGTCGCCGGTCTGATGAACGCCTACCGCTGCGGCAACGTCGCCCTCGTGAACGCTCCCGGAACGGGCGTGGCTGATGACAAGGCGATCTACCCCTTCGTGCCGGACATGATCAAGTTCTACCTGGGCCAGGAAGCGATCCTGCCCAACGTCCCGACCTATATCTGTGCTCGCGAATCCGACCGCAAATACGTGCTGGAAAATCTCGACAAGCTGGTCGTCAAGAGCACCAACGAGTCAGGCGGCTACGGCATGCTCATGGGCCACCAGGCCACGCAAAAGGAGCGGGATGAGTTCGCGGAATTGATAAGAGAAGACCCCCGCAACTACATCGCCCAGCCAGTGGTGGAGCTCAGCCAGCATCCCAGCTTCATCGACGACCGCTTTGAAGGCCGCCGGATCGACCTCCGCCCTTACATCCTCTACGGCGAAAAAGTCATCGTCATGCCCGGCGGGCTCACCCGCGTCGCCCTCCGCAAGGGAAGCCTCGTCGTCAACAGCTCCCAAGGCGGTGGAAGCAAGGATACGTGGGTATTGGAAGAAGAGGAGGCGGAAGAAAAGTTGCCAGTGGCAGACGGCGGCAGCGCAAAGCCGGCGGCAGCGCGTTAGCGGCATACGCTCTCTCTTTTTCTTCACTGGCAACTGGCAACTGGCAACTAACAACTGACAACTGCTCACATGAGTGAAATCCCCTTCCCCACCGTCCCGAAGTTTTCCGCGACGCAGCCGGCGCGGCCGATGATGGCGCGCGATGCCGATGCCATGTTCTGGATGAGCCGCTACGTTGAGCGGGCCGAGCACATCTCCCGGCTGCTGCTGGTGAACTCCAACCTGCTCATCGACGTGGGCGATCTGGCCCCCAAGCTCCTCCAGCAGCAATGGCAGAGCGTGCTGACGATTATGCGCACCGAACCCGCCACGACGGGCGACGGGCCGTCGCGGGACCTGGGACCGCGCATCGCACAATACATGACCTTCGATGGAGACAACGCCAACAGCCTCCTGACGTGCCTGAGCCGGGCCCGCGAAAACGCCCGCGGCATCCGCGAGAACATCTCCGCCGAGATGTGGGAAGCGCTCAACACGCTCTACTGGTCCATCCGTAGCGACGACGCCCCCGCCCGCTTCGAAGAATCCCCCGATGACTTTTACCGGCAGGTGATGACCGGCTCGATGCTCTTCCAGGGCCTGACCGACCACACGCTCGACCATGACCAGCGGTGGCTGTTCACGCAGCTCGCCAAATATCTCGAACGGATCGACGTCACGTGCCGGGTGATCGAAACGAAATTCAGCATCCTCCAATCGGCCGGCGGGCAGATGGAAGCGGCCCTGCGGAACATCCAATGGATGGCCGTGCTGCGGAGCTGCTGCTCGATCGAAGCCTACCGCCGGCATTATCTGGGGGAGATGGACCCATTGCGGGTGGTGTCGTTCCTGATCCTGGAGCGCAGCTTTCCGCGCAGCGTGCGCTACGCGGTGGAGATGGCGCACGAAGCCTCCGCGGCCATCCGCTCCGAAACCGGCACGCTATCGATCGACCCCGCCGAGCGCATCCTCGGCCGCCTGAATGCCCAGCTTGAATACGCCGAGCCCGCGGAAATCCTGAAGGAAGGCGTTCCGTCCTACGTGCAGAAGATCCAATCCGAAATCGCCGAAGCGGGATTGGCCGTGCAGAAGAGATATTTTCTTTATTAAAAGTTTTCAGTTGCCAGTTGTTAGTTGCCAGTGAAGGAAGCAGATGCGGTTTCATTGCTTGCGGATCCTTGGCTTCTCTCCCACTGGCACCTGACAACTGGCAACTAACTACAATGCTCCTCAAACTCACCCACCAAACGGACCTTACCTACACGGACCTCATCAGCGAATCGGTGATGGAGCTGCGCATGGCGCCGCGCCAGGAGCAGGACCAGCATCGGCTCGCGTTTACGCTGGCGATCGGGCCGCCGACCTCGGCCAACAGCTACTTCGACTGGCTGGGGAACACGGTCCACTGGTTCACCGTGGCGTCGTTCCATAAGCAGATCCGCATCGTCGCCACGAGCGTGGTGGAGACCGACCGGCCGATTCCCGAGCCCTCGCAATACACGGACATTTGGCCCACAAAACCCGCCGCGACGGATTACCAGACGTATGACTTTTGCCACTTCCACGGCCCCGTGGTCGATTCGCCCCCGCTGCGCCAACTCGTGGAGCACGTGAAGGCGCGCAAAGGCGAGCCCTTGGGCGCGGTGGCGATACGCCTGTTCGATCTCATCCATCAGCGCTTTACGTTCAAGAAAGGGGTGACCAAGGCCACCAGCCCCATTACCGACATCCTCGAAAAGGGTGCCGGCGTCTGCCAGGACTTCACCCAACTGATGATCGGCTCCGCCCGCCTGCTGGGCATCCCCGCCCGCTACATCAGCGGCCTGGTCCATCCCGACGCCAGCAAATACGTCGGCGCGACCGAAACCCACGCGTGGTGCGAACTGCTGTTCCCCTCCGTCGGCTGGGTGGGCTTTGACCCCGCCAACCACCGTTTAGTCGGCGCGAATTATGTAAAGGTCGCCATCGGCCGCGACTACCAGGACGTAGCGCCGAACAAAGGCCGCTATTCAGGAAAGGTGCAGGAGTCGATCGACGTCGCCGTAAACAGCGAAGAAATGACCGTGATCCCGCCGGAGCTAGCCGCGGAAAGAATTCAGTCGCTGGCGATTCCCACCTACCCGTCAGGAAGCATGGGCTACCTCGACCCCAATCAGCAGGTGGAGCACCAACAGCAACAGTAGGGACGGGCGGCCAGCGAGATCAGGAAACGGGTGAGTAGGATTAGGATTATGAGTACAATTAGGATTGCGGTCTGACGTGTCCCTGGGCGCGCAATCTTAATCGTACTCATAATCGTAATTGTCTGTGTCTTGATCGCGCCGGGCGAACACAAGCCTCGCCCTACTTCACCTCTTCCGTCCAAACGGTAAACTTCTCCAACTTCGCCGGCCCGAAGCTGGTCGTCAGTGCCACGTCCACCGCATCCCTCCCACGGGCCTGCAAGATCCTCCCGATCCGCGGCTCATTGTGCCGTGCGTCCAGCGTGTACCATCGGTCCCCCAAATACACCTCGAACCACGCCGAGAAATCCATCGCGAACGGCGCGGGCGGTACGCCGATGTCGCCCAGGTATCCCGTCGCGTAGCGGGCCGGGACGTTGAGCGCACGCAACAGCGTGATCGCCAGGTGCATGAAATCCCGGCAAACGCCCTTCCGGTCTTGGTACACCTCCATGGCGGACTTCGTCGGGCGGGCGAACTGGTAGCCGAAGGTCACGTTATCATGCACCCAATCCATCACCGCCTGCACCCGCTCCCATGTTGGCGGCGTCTTGCCGAAAAGATCCCAGGCAATTTCGGTCATCTTGTCGACCTCACAATACCGGCTGGCCAACAGGAACGGCGTGCATTCGGGCGGCAGCTCTTCCACGCGATGCAGCCGGGCGCCGTCGATCCGCGGCTCGTGCCGGCCGCTGTCCTCGGCGACGTTGTCGTAGCAGATGCGGAGCTTTCCCGCCGGTGCGACCAGCCGCCCAACCCGGTTGCCGAACATGTCGATGTAGCTCTGGACCGGGACCTCCGGAAACACCTTCAGCCGTTCGGATTTTTGCAAGACGCCCACCTGCTCGGGATGGAGGTAGAGCATGAGTTGCATGGGCACGGAAACCCGCACGTCGAACACGAGCTCGTAGCCGATTTTGATGAGCATTTGTGGCGGCGCGGCGAGTTTGATCATGGTCCAATCCTTAGGCCGAACCTACACCCGAACAAGCGAATTGGTCAATACGTGTTCCGGTGTGTCATGCGCCCCTCCCCTCTGGTATCATTCTCCCCCTTAACCAGCTTGCTCGGCCCGAAAGGATTGCTCTTCCGATGACTTATTGCCTCGGCATTGTTACCAAGAATGGATTGGTGATGGCCTCCGACTCCCGCACCAACGCGGGCTACGACCAGGTCAACACCACCCGGAAAATGCACACCTTCGTGCAGCCCGGCGAACGCGTCTTTATCATTCTCTTCAGCGGCAGCCTCTCGCTCTCGCAATCCGTCCTCACGCTCCTCAACCGCGACTTTGAGGCAGGCAAAGGGCTCGCCCTCGCCCCGTCACTGTACGATGCCGCACGGATCATCGGCGAACAGATGCGCCGCGTCTCCGACCTCGACCGTTCTTCCCTCGAGCGCGACCACTACAACTTCAACGTCAACGTCCTGCTCGGCGGACAGATCCGTGGGGAAAACCCCAACCTCATGCTCATCTACCCGCAAGGCAACCCATTGCAGGCCACCGAAGACTCCCCATATCTGCAAATCGGCGAAACCAAATACGGCCGCCCCATCCTCGACCGCGGCATCAAGTACGACCGCACTACACTCGAGGAAGCCGCGAAGTACGCGCTGCTCTCGATGGATTCAACGATGAAGTCCAATGTGACCGTCGGCCCGCCGGTGGATCTGCTGGTCTATTCCACGGACGAGCTTGAGATCACCCGCCACCGACGGTTTAGGGAAGACGACCCCGACCTCGCCAAGATCCGAGTCCGCTGGGAACAAGCCCTGCGGCAGGCGGTCCTGCGCCTCCCCAACGTCCGCCTCAACCGCCGCCCCGGCGCAGGCCAGGAGCCCCAGCCGGAAACCATCCAGCTTGTGGAAGCCACGCCGGCCGAGTCCGAAGCGGCGCAACAGGCCAACAAATAATTGCGGTCCAAATTCGAAAACGAAACTTGCCGCGAAGGGACGAAGAAGAGCGAAGAAGAGTTTGAGCTAAGTGTTCGGGATTCCGTGCTCAATTGAGTGCGGCACAATTTAATTGAGGCTGTTCCGTTTTCATCACCTCTCCGCACTTCTTCGTCCCTTCGCGCCTTCGCGGCAAGTCTTCTTTTCGGAAGCGCGTGCCCCGGCTATAATCTCAACATGCTTCATTCCAGTCGCAAATTCGCCAAGCTTTAGCTCCTCCGGAAGCGCCTCTCGTCTGTCCGTTCTGAATTCCTATTGATTGAAGCAGGCACCGCGGCCATCCGCGTGTTCCGACTGGAAGGAGCCTCCCATGGCTGAAGTATTGACCGTCCCCCCGTCCCTTATCCGCAAGCTTGATGAACTGAGCCTTCGCTACGACGAACTCGAGAGCCAGCTCGGCGACCCTTCCGTCCTGAGCAACTCCGCCAAACTGGTCTCCCTCAGCAAGGAAAAGGGGAAACTCGAAGCGATCGTCGGGCAGTACCGCGAGTATCGAAGAGCGACCGCCCAGGCCGGCGAGCTGCGCGAGTTGATTGAGAATCGGTCCGACCCCGATATGGCCGAGCTGGCGGCGGAGGAACTGCCCGCCGCGGACGCCAAGGCGACTGCGATTCTCGAAGCCCTCAAGGATGAATTCGTCGCGGCGGAAGATAACGCGGTTGATTCGTTCTTCCTTGAAATCCGCGCCGGCACCGGCGGCGAGGAAGCCGCACTCTTCGCGCGCGACCTCTACGAAATGTACCGGCGCTACTGCGAGCAGAAGCGCTGGCGCTTCGACACCAGCGACTACTCCGTGAGCGAACGCGGCGGATTCAAGGAAGCCATCGTCAACATCAAAGGCTCGGGCGCCTACCGCCACCTCCGCTTCGAAGGAGGAGGCCACCGTGTGCAACGCGTCCCCGAAACCGAGGCGCAGGGGCGCATTCATACGTCAGCCGCCACGGTCGCGGTGATGCCCGAGCTGCCGGACGTGAAGATCGACATTAATCCGAAAGACGTGGAAGAATTCGGCTGCCGGGGCGGCGGGCCGGGCGGGCAGAACGTCAATAAGGTCGAGACCGGCTGGTACATCAGCCACAAGCCCAGCGGCCTGCAATTCAAGATGACCGAGCACAAAAGCCAGGCCCAAAACAAGGAACGCGCCTGGGCTCTGCTCCGCGCCACCCTCTACGAAGCCGAACGCTCCAAACAGCACGCCCAGGCCACCAGCGCCAGAAAAGCCATGATGGGCTCCGGCGACCGCTCCCAAAGAATCCGCACCTACAACTTCCCCCAAAACCGCTGCACCGACCACCGCCTGGGCGGAGAAGGCGGCGGAGAAAAGAATTTCAACCTCGACCAAATCCTGGCCGGCCAACTTGACCCGTTGATTACGGCGCTACTCGATTTGGATAAGCAGCAGCGGTTGGAAGAGCTCTAATGATGATTCACCGCGGAGACGCCGAGATCGCGGAGAAGGCGGAAGAATAGTTGCTACAGATGGAATTCAGATGGACACAGATGGGAAGAATAGTGATGAGTGAAACGTGAAGTCTAGGAATCCGGCAGAATGCGCCTTGTCACGTTTCACTCATCACTCGTCAGAAATCATCTGTGTCCATCGGTCCCCATCTGCGGCAATATTCCCCCCGTCTTCTAAAACGGAATGTCATCGTCCGTGAAATGCTCGTCCCGTTCCCGGTCCGTCCAATCAACTTCGCGCGGCCGGCGGTCGGGCTCGTTGTAGAGCGCCTCTTCCTCCTCGGGCGTGCGCGGTTCATCGTCCGAGGGCGGGGCCTTGGATTTGGGGCGCTCGCCCGGGGCCAGGCCGTATTTCCATTCCTCCCCTTCCAGGTCGTCCTCGTCGTCGTCGAACTGGTTCATGGACTGATAGTGCGGCTCGTCCGGGTCATACTCGGCGTCCACCTCATCCGCATCGAACTCCTCGTACTCGGCAAGCTCGTCGTCATCGTCCTGCTCCCACACGCGCTCGCCGACCGGCTCATTTTCGTCGAACCAGCCTTCGTTGGCGGGGTGGTTGGGGTCGGTGGGAAAAATGTCGAAGGTGAAACCGGCCCCCGAGCAGTTGGGCGTCGGGCACATCCAGAAACCCTCGAAGCCGTCGCGCGAGCCGCGGGCACGCTGGAGCCACATCAGGTCGCTCATGAACGTGCGGCGGCAATGCAGGCAAAAGCATTCGCAGGGGACTTGCGGCGGGGCCATCTGGTCGCGACGACGCCGCTCGTCGTGGGCATCCCACGGCGCGCGTCCACCGCCCTCGCGCTGGTCACGGCCCGAGCCGCTTTGGTCGCGTTCGCTGTCGCCTTTCATGTTGCTCTATCATCCGCCACGAGCGGGCGGACGCAAGTAAAATCCACCGCTGAGGCCGCTTAAGGCTTACGGTTGGGTGGTGGCCACGGTAGCGGTTTTTCCGTCCCAGCGGATTAGCTTGCCAGGCGCGGACT